>CALRNG020000382.1:0-4332 GCA_943369495.1 Rhizobium sp. Q54 | reverse complement strand
CCTACGGCAAATCGCATAAAAACAAACCCCAGAGGAAACACCGATGAGCCAGCGTAGTGTGAAGCCCATCAATTATCTGGCCTATGGTGCCAACGATATCCTGGGGGCGGGGTCGATGGCCGTGATCAGCGGCTGGATCCTGTTTTTCTACACCACCTTCTGCGGACTGTCGGCGACGCAGGCGGCAGCGATCTTCGCCATCGCCCGCCTGCTGGACGCCATTGTCAGCCCCATTGTCGGCCACCTGTCGGATAATTTCTACCGCACGCGCCTGGGGCGCCGGTTCGGGCGGCGGCGTTTCTTCCTGATGATCTGTATTCCGCTGGTGCCGTCCTTCGCGCTGATGTGGGTCAGCGGGCAGGGGTTCTGGTATTATCTGGCCACCTACGTGTTGTTTGAGACGGTGTACGCCATCGTCCTGATCCCGTATGAAACCTTGGCCGCAGAGATGACCAAGGATTACAAGATCAAGGCCAAGCTGGCCGGTATCCGCATCCTGTTCGCGCAAAGCTCGGCCATCGCCGCCGGCTTCCTGCCCGCCGCCATTGTCGGCTGGGCGGGTGGCAAAGACAGTGCGGAAACCTTCTTCATCATGGGCGTGATCTTCGCGGTGGCTTTCGCCATCGTGCTGGCCTTCACCTGGGCCTTCACCTATGAGCGGTCGGTGGAGGAAGTGGAACAGATGAAGGCCGGCGAGCCGGTCCTCACCCTGGGCGACAGTTTCAAGAAACTGTATAGCGACCTGTTCTCGACCCTGAAAATCCGCGCGTTCCGTCTGCATCTGGGCATGTATCTGGGCGGCTATATCAGCCAGGACGTGCTCAACGCCGTCTTCACCTATTTCATCGTCTTCGTGCTGGCCGGGTCCGTGTCCGAGGCGTCGAACCTGCTGGGCAGCATGTACATCGCACAGCTGTTTGCGGTGGCGATGTTCATCCAGCTCTGCCTGCGCATCCATCCCGCCCCGTCATACCGGCTGGCGGTGTGTTTCTATATCCTGGGCGTGGTCGGTTTCCTATCGATCCATTTCTTCCGGCCCGACAACCTGCATCTGTGGCTGTTCGTGCCCATCATCCTGTCGGGTCTGGGCCGGGGTGGTCTGAACTACATTCCCTGGAACACCTATAATTACATGGCCGATGTTGATGAGGTGGTGACGGCCAAGCGGCGCGAGGGCATCTTCGCCGGCGTGATGACCTTCATCCGCAAGGCCACCCAGGCCGCCGCTGTGATGGGCGTGGGCCTGATCCTGGAGGCCGGTGGCTTCATGCCCAAGGCCGAAACCCAGAGTGCCGAGGCCATCACCACCATCCTGGCCGTCATGGGCATCGGCACCATCGGCGTGCTGCTGGCCGGCTTTGCCGTGTCGCGCCGCTTCCAACTGGATGGCCCGCGCCATGTGATCCTGATGGAGGAAATCGCCCGCTTCAAGGAGGGCCGACATGAGACCACGCCCGACCGCCGCGCCATTCTGGAGGACCTGACCGGGTGGAAATATGAGCGCCTGTGGGGGCGGTAACCCTCGCCCCACCATAATCGACAAAGAGCGGAGGAACCCATGACCAGCCTGCCCATCGTCGATCCCCACATGCATCTGTGGGATTTCACGCGCCAGCATTATTCCTGGCTGATGGACCGGCCCTTGCCGCCCAACGCGGCGGGAAATGTGGAGCCGATTGCCAAGCCCTATGGCCTGACGGACTATCTGGCCGACACCGCCGGCTATGATGTGCGGGGTGTGGTGCATGTGGAGGCAGGCGCCAATCCCGCCCATGCCCTGTCGGAAACGACATGGTTGCAGGACGTGGCGGACGAGGGCCGCCTGCCGATGGCCCTGGTCGCCTTTGCCGCGCTGAACGCCCCCGACGTGGAAACGCTGCTGGCCGGCCATGCGGAGCATGGGGCCGTGCGTGGCATCCGGCACATCATCAACTGGCATAGCGACCCGGCGAAGACGTATTCCGCCCGTGACGTGATCGGCGATGCCGACTGGCAGCGTGGCTATGCCCTGTTGGCCAAGTATGGCCTGTCCTTTGATCTGCAAATCTATCCGTCACAGATGACAGTGGCAGCGGAACTGGCGGCCCGGCACCCGGATATCCGCGTCATCCTGAACCATGCCGGCATGCCGACGGATCAGGATGCCGACGGTCTGGCCCTCTGGCGCCACGGTCTGGCCCTGCTGGCCGCACAGCCCAATGTCGCGATCAAAATCTCCGGCCTTGCCATGATCGACCGGCAATGGACCGTGGACAGCCTGCGCCCCTTCGTGCTGCACGCCATCGACGCCTTCGGCCCCGACCGGGCGATGTTCGCCAGCAACTTCCCCGTCGATAAGCTTTATGGCGGGTTCGGCACGCACTACGCAGCTTATGATGCTATCACCGCAGACTTCACCGACGCCGAACGCCGGGCCCTGTTTGCCGGCAATGCCGCCCGTGTCTATCGCCTGGCGGTGACGCTGTGAGGGGGCTGACGCGGCGGGACCTGGGCTTGTCGGCGCTGGCCGCTGGCGCGTGGTTCGCCCTGCCGTCCGGTGCGGCGGTCGGACCGGAACGGGCGGGTGATTATATCCTGGGGGCCGACATCTCCTGGATACCGGAGGATGAGGCGGCGGGGGCGGAGTATTATCTGAACGGCCAGCGCCAGGATATTTTCACCATTCTCACCGGGGCCGGGTTCAACTGGGTCCGGCTGCGCCTGTTCGTGAATCCGGAAAATGGCTATTCTTCGGGTAAGAAGGACAGTCCCTGGTGCGGGCTGGTCCAGACCATCCGTCTGGCGCAGCGCGTCAAGGCGGCGGGGATGAAGATTGCTCTGACCTTCCATTATTCCGACATCTGGGCCGACCCGCAGCATCAGGACAAGCCCGTTGCCTGGGCGTCCCTGTCCTTCCCCGATCTGGTGAAGGCGGTGGCGGCGCATACGCGCGACAGCCTCGCGGCCATGAAGGCGGCGGGGGTGGCGCCCGACATGGTCCATATTGGCAATGAGGTCACGTTCGGCATGCTATGGCCCGACGGTCGCGACGGCCAAGGCCACGCGGGAGGTTCTGCCCCAGGCCAGCATCATGCTGCATAATCATCTGGGCCGGCATTGGGTGATCGCGCGCGAATGGACCGACGCGCTGCTGTCGCGCGGGGTCACCTTCGATCTGATCGGTTTCTCCTGCTATCAGCAACTGGCGGAAGGCGACTGGGAACTGACCTTCGCTGAGTTCGTGAAGCGCTATCCGCAATTGGGTTTCTGTGCGGTCGAATATTCGGGCCGCAAGGAATATATCAACGATCTGGTGTTCAACGCGCCCGGCAAACGCGGCTGGGGCAGCTTCATCTGGGAACCGACCCGGCATCAGGAAGCCGTCTTCGACAAGAATGGCCGCAATGCCGGGGGCGGGGCCAAGCCCAATCTGCTGTCGCAAGGCATCAATGCCGCCGAGGCACCGGGCGCTGTACAACCCGGCAGCGCCCCGCCACCACCGCCGCCGCCAGGACCGAAACGCCATGGCGAGGGCGGGCGGTATGATGTGAACCAGTTCCTGGAGCTTTATCGCGGCCTGTCAAGGAAGTACGGACTGATCTGATGATGCGGCACTCTCTCCGCCACGTCATCCCGGTGACAAGCCGGACCCAGGGGTCACAGGATCAAACCTCGCCGCTGCCCAGGTCAAAGCGGCGGAAAGGTCGTTTGATTGGCCCCTGGGTCCCAGCTTTCGCCGGGATGACGATAGGGGTGTGCCTTGCCGTTCTGAGCTTCGGTGCCGCCATGCCCGCCCGCGCAGAACCTGATCGCTGGGAATTCCGCTTCGCCGGCCAAGGTGCCGGCACGTCGGTGACGGCGGCGGAAACCTATGATCCTGTAAAGGGCTATGGCTTCGAACCGGGATTCGCACCCGGCGGGGACAAGCCCTTCCTGTTCTCCGTCAAGGTGCCGGAGGGCAATTACCGGGTCACGGTCACGTTTGGCGATGCCAGGGCCAAGGCGCGGACCAGCGTTAAGGCGGAAAGCCGCCGTTTGATGCTGTGGGGTGTGGAGACGGGCAAGGGCCGGTTCGATACCCGGTCCTTCATCGTCAATGTCCGCACCAGTGCCCTGCCGCCTCCGCCGCCGAACGCGCCCGGCGGCACCGCCGTCCGCCTTAATGAGCGGGAGGTGGGGAAGCTGCATTGGGATGACAAGCTGACCCTGGAATTCGTTGACAAGGCCCCGCGTGTGGCGGCGGTGATGGTGGAAAAGGTCGACGTGCCCACCCTCTACCTGGCCGGCGACAGCACCGTGACGGATCAGCCCGCGGAACCGGGTGCCAGTTGGGGCCAGATGATCACCAGCATG
>CALRNG020000381.1:0-4333 GCA_943369495.1 Rhizobium sp. Q54 | reverse complement strand
GCCACATCTCCAGGGTGCGCAGGTCGACCGCCCAGATGCCCCCGCCGCGCAGCCCGACCCACAATTCCTGAGGCCGGACCAGGGACAGGGAGGACACACCCCGCGCCTGTCCAACCAGGCTGCCGGTCTCGACCAGCCGAAGAGTGTTGTCACCGGGGTTCAGGAGGTAAAGACCGCCCCGGCGGGTACCGGCCCATAGCCGCCCCTGTCCGTCCCGCAGCAGGACCGAAACGCCGCCCGTAACCGCTGGTATCGGCAACAAGGTGTAGCTGCCGCCGCCATCGTCACTTCGCGCCAGCCCCTGGACAGTACCGACCCACAGGCTTCCCGTATTCTCATAAAGCAGCGATAGCACGCGCCCGGCGGGCAGGCCCGCCTTGACTGCCGTATCGTCGGTCAGATGCCGCACCTGGCCGCTATCCGCATCCAGATGGTGCAGCCCCACATCCGTGCCGATCCACAGGCCGCCCTTGCCATCGTCAGACAGGGCGCCGACATGGGTGCGTTGGCCCGAAGGTTTCAAAGATACCGGGATGAATCGATCCGTCGTCCCGTCGAACCAGGACAGGCCGCCGGCCGAGCCGCCGACCCACATGCGCCCCTGACTGTCCACGAAAAGGCGCTGAATCCAGTCATCGGGAAGGCTGCCGGGCTGTTCCGGATTGGCGCGGTAGGTTCGAAACCGGTACCCGTCCCAGCGGGCCAGCCCGCCCTGGGTCCCGATCCAGATGAAACCCTGCCGGTCCTGCGCCAGGGCCGTCGGCACGATATGGGGCATGCCCTGATCGCGGCCATAATTCTGAAAGACCGTGTCGGTCAGCCCGTCCCACCGTTCCGCCGCTGCCTGCGGCGGGGACAGGACAAGGATAAGACAGGTAAAGACAAGGGAAAGGAACCAGCCGATGCTGTCCTGGCTGTTCTTGGCGGGTCCGCGTGAAATCAAGATGCGGCTGTCCTTCCCGATATCCATCCGCAGATGATAACAGAACAAACAGCCAAAGCCATCGGACCTTACAGGTCCGTCAGCCTATCCAGATTGCCGCAGGGTGGTGCGTTTCCATGCGCCGGCATGTCAAGTCTGCCGCACCACCGGACCCATCCCTTGCGCTCCAGCCTTGTTGACTTGCCGGTCGTCCGGGCCTGTTTAGAGCGGTTTGCGATCAACCGAAAACAGCTCTAAGCAGGCCCGGCGGATGGTTCAGAAAAAGAAAACCCCCGTAGCTGGATGCGCCTACGGGGGTCTTCTCAATTCCGAAACCGCAAGGACCTATGTCAAAGCGCGGCTTCGGGATGGTTGCTGCGATATATCAAGTAATCGCCAAATTATGCTGCGGTGGGGTCATGTTTTTACACACCCTCCCAGGCTACGGAGCGCAGTCGATCGCCAGTTCTACTTGGCCGCCCACTGCGTAGGGGGCGTTTGCATCTTCAAAATCACCCTCCGTGTCTTTGTTACGATTTGATGGTGCCCCCGTTGCGCATGGGCGTCAAGCGTTTTTGTGGGGTGCCTCCACACCCTATCCCAAAGGTCACGACAGGGGGGAACCTGCAAAAATGGGTTCTTGCGCCATCAATGGTGGCACGGCCAATTGTGACCGTGACAAATCCCTTGTTCCCCCAAGGGTATGCTGGGTTACCCTTCCTGTAATCCGGGGGGCGTGCCGCCCCCGCCGTCCGTTGAAGGAGCCTTTGCCTTGAAGCGTTTCGGTTTGTTGCTGGCCGCCGGTGTGGCGTTGCTGGCCCTGGGGCAGCCGGCCTTCGCCGCCGATGCCAATGTCTTCACCGCCGCCACGCTGAAGACCAGCAGCGACATCCAGGCCAAGGCCCTGGCCGGGTCCGGCGCCTATGGCTTTGTCGAATCATTGACGGTGCGGGTCGGCCCGCGTCTGGCGGGATCGCCGGCCGCCAAGCTGTCGCACGAATGGGCGGTGGCGCGGTTCAAGGAACTGGGGCTGGCCAATATCAAGGTGGAGCCCTTCACCGTTGATGGCTGGGAACGCGGGATCGAGCATGCGTCGATCCTGTCCCCCGTCGCCCACCATCTGCATGTCACGGCCCTGGGCCATTCCGTGACGACCCCGCCGGAGGGCATCACCGCCCCCATCGTGCGCTTCGACACGCTGGAAGACCTGGAGGCCGCACCAGAAGGCAGCTTGGCGGGCAAGATCGCCTTTGTGGATAAGAAGATGAACCGCCTGCAGGATGGCGGCGGCTATGGCGAGGCGGTGGGTGTGCGCGGCAAGGGGCCGGAAGCGGCGGCCCGCAAGGGGGCCGTCGGCCTGCTGATCCGGTCCATCGGTACCGACAGCCACCGTTTCCCGCACACCGGCATCACCCGCTATGCCGAAGGCGTGACGGCCATCCCCGCCGGGGCCTTGTCCAATCCCGACGCGGATCAGCTGAACCGCGTGCTGGCGCTGGGTCAGCCGGTGTCGGTGAAGATGGTGCTGTCCAGTCAGGCCATGGGCGCGCTGACCGACGCCAATGTCATGGCGGAGATCAAGGGCCGCGAACTGCCCGATGAGATCGTGGTGATCGGCGCGCATCTGGACAGCTGGGACCTGGGCACCGGCGCGTTGGATGATGGGGCCGGCGTTGGCATCGTGCTGGCAGCGGCCAAGATCATCAAATCCATGCCGCAGGCCCCGCGCCGCACCATCCGCTTCGTGCTGTTCGGGGCGGAGGAGGTGGGCCTGATCGGCGCCTATGCCTATGCCAAGCAGCATGCCGCCGAACTGCCCAAACATCAGGCGGCGACGGAGGCGGATTTCGGGGCCGGCCCGGTCATCACCTTCAATGCCGGCTTCCGGCCGGAAGCAAAGCCCGTGGCGGACGCCATCGGCAAGGCGCTGTCGCCGCTGGGCATTGTGCCGGGGCGTGGGTCGAGCAGCGGCGGTCCCGATATCGGGCCGTTGGCGGCGCAGGGTGTGCCGACGGGCGGGGTGAACATGGATGGCACCGACTATTTCGATTACCACCACACGGCTGATGACACGCTGGACAAGGTCGATCCCAAGAAGCTGGACCAGTCCACCGCGGCCTTTGCCAGCTTTGCCTGGCTGGCGGCTGAAGCGCCGATGGCCCTGGGGCCGGTGCCGAAGAAGGGGGAATGAGGCGCGACAGGGTCAAAGGGAGACCGGTGCATGAACCATGATCATTACCCCGATGACCTGATCCGCCATGTTCTGGACAGCGCCCGTATCATCGCGGTGGTGGGGGCGACGGCCGATCCGGCCAAGCCCAGCTTCTATGTGATGAAGTATCTGCAGGATCGGGGGCATCGGGTGATCCCGGTGAACCCGGCGCTGGCGGGGCGCACCGTGCTGGGCCAGACCGCCTATGCCAGTCTGGCCGACCTGCCGGAACGGCCCGACATGGTCGATATCTTCCGTCGGGCGGACGCGGCGGGGGAGGTGGCGGTGGATGCGGCGACGCGCGGCATTCCCTTTATCTGGATGCAGCTGGGCATCCGCAATGACGCGGCGGCGGCCAAGGCGGAGGCGCTGGGCAGCACCGTGATCATGGACCGCTGCCCCATGATCGAGGTGCCGCGGCTTTATCGCTGAGCCTGCTCCGCTGAAACAGCGGCCAGGATCAGGTCATGGACGGTTTGATTGACCGGTGTCGGGATGCCATGAGCCGCACCCCGGCGGATGATGACGCCATTGCGGGCATCCAGTTCCATGGGCCGCCCGGCCATCCGGTCGGCCAGCAGGGAATTGATGCCCGCCGGTGCCGCCGCGCGGCAGGCATCCATCACCTGATCCACCGTCGCATCGTTGAGATTGGCGCCTTCGGCCCGCGCGACGGCCACGCATTCGGCGACCAGGGCGCGCATTACCGGCGCCGCCCCTTCATGATGGACGATCCCCGCCGGTTGGCGCAGCAGGGCGGATACCGCACCGGCGGCGTTCAGGCACAGTTTGCGCCAGACCACGGTGGTGAAATCGGCATCCGCCGTGACCGTGATGCCGGTGTCCTTGAACAGGGTGATGAAATCGGCGCTGTCCGGTCCCTGCGGCACGACCATGATGCCGGTGGCGCGTTGCAGGACGCGGCCAGGGTCCAGCCGTTCGGCGGGAATATCCAGCATCACCGGCAGGATGCGGGCGGGATCGACAAGGGTCCCGAAATTCGCCACATGCTCCACCCCATTCTGCAACACGGCCAGTCTGGTCCCCGGCCCCATCAGGGCGGGCAGCCAGGTGCCGGCGATGGCGGCACTGTCATAGGCCTTGGTGGTCGCGATGACCCAGTCGACGGGCCGGGCCTGATCGGGATCAGCATAAAGGGTCGGGGCGGCGGTGACGATGCCATCCGGCCCCTGTACCTC
>CALRNG020000380.1:0-4335 GCA_943369495.1 Rhizobium sp. Q54 | reverse complement strand
CCGCCTGCGGATCGGGCCATATGCTGACATATGCCTTCGATCTGCTGTTCGCCATCTATGAGGAGGAAGGGTACGACGCCGATGCCATCCCGGCCCTGATCCTGACCCATAATCTGTATGGTGTGGAGATTGACGACCGGGCCGGCGCGCTGGCCGCCTTTGCGCTGTCGATGAAGGCGGCCGCCCGGCTGGGCCGCCGCCGTTTCCTGCGGCTGGCCGTCCAGCCGCAGATTTGCGTGATGGAGGATGTGCGTTTCGGCCCGGACGAACTGCGCCCCTATATGGCCGAGGTGGGGCATGATCTGTTCACCGCCGACCTGCGCCAGACCCTGGAACAGTTCGGGCAGGCCCGGAATTTCGGCTCCCTGATCATCCCGGCGCTGAAGGAGGGGACGGAGGTCCGCCGGGTGCTGGAAGCCCGGAATTTCGAGGGCAACCTGTTCCTGCACGATACCCATCGCCGCGTGCTGACCGTGCTGCGCATGGCCGATTTCCTCAGCCAGGAATACCATGTGGTGGTGGCGAACCCACCGTACAAAAGCAAATCAGATTTGAACTCTGCTCTCGCAAATTGGATCGATGAGATTTATCCACGTTTCAAATTCGATCTGTACGCCGCGTTTCATGAAAAGATCTTGAAAATAACGAAATGTGGAGGGTACTGCTCAATCGTGAGCATGCAAAGTTGGTTATTCATTGAGTCCGCTAGCGATATGAGGTCGCATATTATTGGAAATTATAGCATTAGACTGCTTGTTCAGATCGGACTAAATAGCTTTCCAGAGCTAAACTCCAAAGTGGCAACAGCCGCTGCTTATATTATACTTAAGCAGCGAGAGTCCACACCAGGAATTTATATTGACCTCAACAGCTCCTCTTCGAAGGAGAACAAGGACCATGTATTCCTTTATAAGGCTAGAAGTCCAGAATTTTTCTTTAGACCGCGGTCAGCCGACATTTTATCTATCCAATCCGCTAAAGTTGCCTATCAATTTTCGAGCACAATAATTGATATGTACAGGAATGGTGAGACATTGCTGGACCACTTCTTCAGTGATGGACTAACAAAAACTGGCGACAACGATAGATTTCTTCGTTTTTTTTGGGAGCTACCCAGAAGCAAGACCCAAAATGTAGAAGAATGGAGAGTCTGCGCAAAGGGTGGCAAAAGCCGCAACTATTTTGGAAACAACGAAGTCGTTGTAAAATGGACAGATACAGCAAGAAATCACTACAAGGACGACAATGTTGCTAGAATATCTCCCGAATATTTATGGATGCTAAATGGAATAACCTGGACGAAAATTAGTACCAAGATGCCTAGCTTCCGGCTATTGGAATCTGGAACTATTGCCGAAACCGGCGGACCCGCCATATTTGAAAGGAATTCAACGAGCGCTGACAGTATTTACGCAGCGCTTGGTCTTCTATGCTCAAAATTAGCAGCATATTTCCTAAATATATTGTGTCCAACCGCGAATATGCAAACAAATGATGTGCTGAGCCTGCCCTTTCCACGTCAAATCCCAAGTGAGGCCATATTCACAACCAAAATAATTGTTCAGGCATCCAAGGATGATTGGAATAAATACGAAACATCACCGAGTTTCGAAGTAAACGAACTTATAAAAAATAACATTGACGGCACCTTGCAGACTGCATTTGACGCAGTATTCAAAGACAATAAAGCAGTGACAGAAAGAACCAAGGATCTTATTGAAAACAACAATCGGATATTTATCGACGCCTACGGCCTCCAGGATGAACTAACGCCGGAGGTGCCGCTGGATGAGGTTACACTGACTTGCAATCCCGCCTACCGCTATGGCGGCAATACCGACGCTGCGGAACGGGAGGAGCTGCTGCGTGCCGATACGGTGCGCGAACTGATCTCCTATGCCGTGGGCTGCATGTTCGGGCGCTACAGCCTGGATGCGCCGGGCCTGATCCTGGCCAACCAGGGCGAAGGGCTGGCGGAATATCTGGAACGGGTGCCCGATCCACGCTTCCCGCCCGACCGCGACAATGTCATCCCCGCGCTGGATGGCGACTGGTTTGCCGATGACATCACGGAACGGTTCCGCCTGTTCCTGCGCCTGACCTTTGGGGAAGAGCGTTTCCTGGACAATCTGGCCTTTGTGGAAGGGGCACTGGGCGGCAACCTGCGCCGCTATTTCACCCGTGATTTCTTCACCGACCATGTGAAGCGCTACAAGAAGCGGCCGATCTATTGGCTGTTCAGCAGCCCGAAGGGCAGTTTCCAGGCCCTGATCTATATGCACCGCTACCGGCCCGACACGGTATCGGTGATGCTGAATGATTACTTGCGCGAATTCATCCGCAAGCTGACGGGGGAACGCGCACGGCTGGAACGGCTGGCCGACGATCCGTCGCAGCCGCAGGCCAAGCGCACCAAGGCCGTGAAGGATGGGGCGGCCATTGCCAAGATGATCGTGGAACTGACCGAATGGGAACGCGACACCATCTTCCCGCTGGCCCAACAGCAGATTGAGATTGATCTGGATGACGGGGTGAAGGCCAATTACCCGAAATTCGGGCCCGCCCTGAAAAAGATCGCCGGGCTGGAGGCAACGGATGATTGAACGGATCAAGGCCAGCCTGGCCCGTCTGTTCGAGGAACACCGCATCATCGTCTGGTATGATGCGGGCGGGGAAATGCGGGCGCTGTTCGAGGCGCTGGACTTCAGCGACACTGGGGGCAATGTCGAAAAATGCGTCATCGCCAACAATGAATTCGGCCTGAAATACCGGGTGCTGAGGCAGGAGCCCAAGCGCTGCTTCCTGCTGTACGCGCCGATCGCGGAACCGGAGCCAGCGGATAACTGGCTGCTGGACCTGCAACTGGGCGGCTATCTGTTCAAGGCCGACCAGACGGCCTTGTGGCTGGCCGATCTGGGCCTGGATGGCAAATATGCCGATGTCATCACCGACCATGTGGAATTCTTTCGGGCCAGGGCGCGGCTGGAAGGGTTGAAGGCGCTGCGCGACCGGCTGCGCAGCAAGGATCAGATGCGCCTGTGTCTGTTATCCGTCTGCACCGGGACCGATGGCGGGCTGGATCAGGTGGTGGAGGCGCTGCTGGCCGACCTTGCCGCCGGGCGGGAGGAAAGCTGGCACCTAATCGACCGCGCCAACCTGACCGGCTTTCTGTGGAAGCAGGTGGCGCAATCCTATGGCTATCGCCCCGCCACGCCGGACCTGGAAGATTTCGCCATCGCCCTGTTCAAGGCCGCCTATGCCCAGGCGCTGGGGGAGGATGCGGGGCTGAATGCGGAGGCCGGCCTGCTGTTCCGCCGCTGGAAGAATAACCGCCTGGGCGCACCGTCGTTTGAGGTGCTGTCGCTGCGCTATCAAGACGTGCTGAACATTGCAGGCGAGGTCACGGGCCGCGATGTGCGGTCACTGCTGGCCGTGGACCATTTCGATGCCGTGGAACGGCACGTCATCCGCCAATGCGTCGCCGCCCTGTCCGATCAGTCGGTGGCGGCGGGGGAGGTGCAGCGCTGGATCCGCGAACGCCGGCAAAGCCACTGGTTCAGCCGCTATGAAGACCTGTATCAGGCGCTGGACCATGCCGCCCGGTTCCAGCAGGCGATGGCGACGGCCGAGCTTGGCATGGCATCGGCGGAAGAAGGCTTCCGCCGCTATGTCGCCAGTTGGTATCAGATCGACCAGTTCTATCGCAAATTCGTGCATCATATGCAGCGCAGCGCCCAGCCGGGCCTGCTGGCGGACCTGTTCACGACCATCGAGAACCGCTATTCCACCCGCTTCCTGCTGGCGCTGAACGATGCCTGGCAGGATCAGGTGGCCCGGATGCGGGACTGGACCCTGCCCGGCATCGACCGGCAGATCAATTTCTGGCAGGACCACGCCACGAAGTTCCGGCGCAAGGACCAGAAAATTGTCGTCATCATCTCCGACGCGCTGCGATTTGAGGTGGCGGACGAATGCCTGTCGCGCATCCGCGCCCTGAACCGGTTCGATGCGGAACTGACGGCGATGCTGGGGGCACTGCCCAGCTATACCCAGCTTGGCATGGCCGCATTGCTGCCCCATGCCGGGTTGCGCATCGCCCCGGATGACAGCGCCCAGGTCTATGCCGGTGACAGCCTGCTGACCGGCACGGCGGCCCGTGAGAAGCAACTGGCCACCGCCCCCGACAGCGGGCGGGTGAAGGCCATGCGCGCCGAAGAGGCGCTGGCGATGCATAATGATGATGGCCGCGACCTGTTCCGCGACCATGACACCATCTACATCTATCACAACCGCATCGACGCCGTGGGCGACAAGCTGGCGACGGAAGATCGGCTG
>CALRNG020000379.1:0-4336 GCA_943369495.1 Rhizobium sp. Q54 | reverse complement strand
AAGGATTGGTGATTCTCCCCCAAGGCGTAAGGAAAGTGTGACAATGCGTTGGATGCTGACGGCGGCCCTGGCGACCGCGATGCTGGCAAGCCCCGCAATCGCCCAGAATCGGCCGGCCACGGCCTCCGCGACACCGTCGCCCGCTGCCAAACAGGTGCAGGTAGAAGGATTCCGCAACGCCCGCTTCGGCATGACCGAGGCACAGATTCGCGACGCCATCGGTAAGGATTTCAAGCTGTCGGGGGACGCCATCCAACGGGTGGAGGAACCGACGGAGCGGACAACGGCGCTGATCGTGAAGGTTAATGACCTGCTGCCTGACAGTGGGCCGGCGGTCATTGCTTACCTCCTGGGGTACAAGACCAAGAAGCTGTTCCGCGTGAATGTGATCTGGGGGCAGGAGATCGGGTCGCCTACCAAGCCGGAGCAGGTGGTTGGCACCGCCAATGCCCTGCGAAATTACCTGCTGGGACAAGGATATCGTCAGGAAGGCCTGATCTTGAACCAGTCGCTGGGCGACGATAACGTCCTGGTTTTCCAGGGCGCGGATGCCCAGGGCCGCCTGACCGAGCTGATTCTGGGTATCACGAAGAAGCCCCCGGCCCAACCCGATGCGCAGCCCGAGGTGGCGGGCGCCAGTCTTCGGCTCTCCTATGTGGAGAAGCCGAAGGAACCTGATATCTACCGCGTCCCAGGCGGGTTCTGATCCTTACCGGCCGGGGGAATCCTTACCCCGTGGGGGCCGGCACAGACCGTCGCTAAAAAAATCCGATAGCCTGTCGGATTGGCTCACCCCCATCCGTCTTCCTGATATCGACCTGCATCGGGCGGGGTGGAGGCGGCTTTGCGCACAGAAATTGGCTTTCCGATACCTGAAATTTTGCAACGGGGGCCTGCCCCCCTCGTTGCCATGGTTTTGTGATTGGGATCACATGAAATGATCCACGCTCACCCGATAAAGCCAAAATTCCTTCAAGGCCGCCGGTTTGGCTGGGCGGTCTTTACCGGTTCGCGACGCTTATCACGAAAGTGCTAAGCGCCTCGGATCGCTTCATCATACCCAACGGCAGCCATTCATGATACATCCGCGACCGGATGTAATTTCATGACCGGCTCAACCGGTAACAGTAAAGTTCAAGGAACTCACGCCATGCGTCTGAACCCCCGGCTTTCCAGCACGCTGTTTCTTCTGGCCATCTCGCTCACCGCCTGTGGTCAGGACGGCGGCGGTGCAGATATGGGTACGATGCCGCCGCCGGAGGTGACCGTGGTTGCCGTCAATCCCGCCCCTTACACGCTGACGGCGGAATTGACCGGTCGTGTGACGCCCTACCAGGTGGCTGAAATCCGGCCGCAGGTGACGGGCATCATCAAGGACCGGTTGTTCACCGAAGGCAGCGATGTGAAGGCGGGCCAGCCGCTGTATCAGATCGACCCAGCCACCTACCGCGCCGCCCTGGCGCAGGCGCAGGCCGATTTGAAGAGTGCGGAGGCGCAGTTGACCTCCGTCAAGGCGCGTGCGGGCCGATACAAGGAACTGGTGGCCATCAAGGGCGTCAGCCAGCAGGAATATGACGACGCCATTGCCGACCTGGGGGCGCGCGAAGCGGCGGTGGCCGCCGCCAAGGCCTCATTAGAGACGGCGCGCATCAATCTGGACTATGCCAGCCTGTCCTCGCCCATCGCGGGCCGTGTCGGTCGGTCGCGTGTGACGCCGGGGGCCCTGGTCACCGCCGGTCAGGCGGACATGCTGACCAGCGTGACGCAGCTTGACCCGATCTATATCGATCTGACCCAGTCTGCGGACGCTGTGGCCGCGCTGCGCCGGCAGGTTGCGGCGGGGGAGGCGACGATTGCCGACGGCGGCAAGCTGAAGGTGAAGCTGATCCTGCCCGATGGCACGCCCTATGCCGAGGATGGCGCGCTCGACTTCTCCGATATCACGGTGGATGCGGGGACGGGGACGGTTGGCCTGCGCGCCACCTTCCCCAACCCGCGCCTGGAACTGCTGCCCGGCATGTTCGTGCGCGCGGTGGTGGATCAGGGGACGCGGACCGATGCCATGTTGGTGCCGCAACAGGCCGTGATCATCGGCCCTGGCGGCGTTGCCACCACCATGGTGGTGGGCAAGGAGGACAAGGTGGAAATCCGCCCCGTCACGACGGCCAAGGCTGTTGGCGACCAGTGGGTGGTCACCAAGGGTCTGGCACCCAAGGAGCGCGTGATCGTCCAGGGTGTGCTGAAGGCGGCACCCGGCGCACCGGTCAAGCCGATCCCCTATAATCCGGCCCCGGCTGCGGCGGGTGCCGCGCCGGCCCCGGCCCGCTGATCATTCCCGGAGAGAACCGAAATGGCGAAGTTTTTCATTGATCGCCCGGTCTTTGCCTGGGTGATCGCCATCGTGATCATGCTGGCTGGTGCGCTATCCATCATGCGCCTGCCGATTGAGCAATATCCTGCCATCGCGCCGCCTTCCATCGCTGTCAACGCCTCCTATCCGGGTGCGTCGGCTGAAACGCTGGAAAAGACGGTCACGCAGGTCATCGAGCAGAACCTGAAGGGCATTGATAATCTGCGTTACCTGTCCTCCAGCAGCGATGCGTCGGGAACGGTCACCATCACCCTGACCTTCAACGCCGGCACCGATGCCGACATTGCCCAGGTGCAGGTGCAGAACAAGGTGACACCGGCCCTGTCATCCCTGCCGTCGGAGGTGCAGCAGCGCGGCGTTGTCGTGTCCAAGGCATCCGCCAGCTTCCTGATGGTGGCGGGCTTCGTGTCCAGGGATGGGCGTCTGGACGGCAATGATCTGGGCGACTTCGTCGCCTCGCGCGTCCAGGACCCGATCAGCCGTGTCAACGGCGTCGGCTCTGTGCAGGTGTTCGGCGGTGGCTATGCCATGCGCATCTGGCTGGACCCGGTCAAGATGGCGGGCCTGGGCATTACTGTGGACGAGGTGTCGGCCGCCATCCGTGCCCAGAACGCCCAGGTTTCGGCGGGTCAGGTCGGTGGTACGCCCTCCGTCAAGGGACAGCAGCTGAACGCCACCGTGACGGCGCAGAGCCGTTTGCAGACGCCCGAACAGTTCGGCGCGATCCTGATCAAGTCCAGCCGTGATGGTGCCGCCGTCCATGTGCGCGATGTGGCCCGGGTAGAGCTGGGTGGCGAAAGCTATGATTTCGTCTCCCGCTATAACCGCATGAATGCGGTCGGCCTGGCGGTCAATCTTGCCACAGGTGCCAACGCGCTGGAAACGGCGGCGTCTGTGAAGCAGGCGATTGAGGCATTGCGGCCTAGCTTCCCGGCGGGGGTGGATATCGAATATCCCTATGAGACGACGCCGTTCGTGAAGCTGTCCATCCAGGAAGTGGTGAAAACCCTGGCCGAGGCCGTGGTCCTGGTCTTCCTGGTCATGTACCTGTTCTTGCAAAGCTTCCGCGCCACCATCATCCCGACCATCGCAGTTCCCGTCGTGCTTCTGGGGACCTTCGGCATCCTGGCGGCCTTCGGTTTCACCATCAATACGCTGACCCTGTTCGGCGTCGTGCTGGCCATCGGTTTGCTGGTCGATGATGCCATCGTGGTGGTGGAGAATGTGGAACGCGTGATGGCGGAGGAGGGGCTATCCCCGCGTGAGGCCACCCGAAAATCCATGGAGCAGATCACCGGTGCCTTGGTCGGTATTGGCCTGGTCCTGTCGGCCGTGTTCGTGCCCATGGCCTTCTTCCCCGGCTCCACGGGCGTGATCTATCGCCAGTTCTCCATCACCATCGTCTCGGCTATGGCCCTGTCGGTGCTGGTGGCGCTGGTGCTGACCCCGGCGCTGTGCGCCACTCTCCTGAAGCCGCAGGACCATCATGAGCGGGGGGGCTTCTTCGGGTGGTTCAACCGTGGCTTCAACCGTGCCAACCAGTCCTATGTATCGGCCACTGGCGGCGTGTTGCGGCGGAGCAAGCGGTTCCTGCTGGTCTTCGCGGGTCTAGTGGCGATCCTGGGCGTGCTGTTCGTGCGCCTGCCCACCGCCTTCCTGCCGGAAGAGGATCAGGGGATCATCTTCGCCATGGTGATGGCACCGCCGGGTTCGACCCAGGAACGCACCATGGAGACGGTGAAACAGGTGGAGGATTACCTGCTGAGTCAGGAGAAGGACAATATCAAGGGCGTCTTCTCCGTCGGTGGCTTCAGCTTTGCCGGCAGCGGCCAGAACTCCGCCATGGTCTTCATCCAGTTGAAGGACTGGTCGGAGCGCAAAGGCGCGGATAACACGGCGCAGGCCATCGCCATGCGCGCCATGGGGGCCTTCATGGGCCTGAAGGACGCGATGGCCTTCGCCTTC
>CALRNG020000378.1:0-4339 GCA_943369495.1 Rhizobium sp. Q54 | reverse complement strand
TATCGAAGGAAGGGCTGGGCGAAGGGATGTTCGCCGACTGGCGCTATACGGATGTGGCCAATCGGGTGGAAAATCCCGACTTCGTGCTGAACCGGCCCGGCTTCCGCCAGGCACCGATCCTGCTGGCCGGGCCCAATTTCGGCTGCGGGTCTAGCCGTGAGCATGCTGTCTGGGCCTTACAGGATTATGGCATCCGCTGTGTCATCGCGCCCAGTTTCGGCGCCATTTTCCAGGGCAATTGCGTACGCAACGGCATCCTGCCGCTGGTGCTGCCGGAACCCTGTGTGGCGGCCCTGGCCCGGTCGCCGGAACCGCAGACCCTGACCGTTGATCTTGCCGCGCAACTGGTGCGGGTGCCCGATGGCACCGAATTGCCCTTTACCATCGCGACTGCGGACAAGGACATGCTGCTGGAAGGGCTGGACGCTATCGGTGTCACCCTGAAGCGGCTTTCCACCATCCAGACATTTGAGGGCACCTATCGCGCCCGGCAGCCCTGGCTGTTTTTCTGAACCTATAGCGTTCGAGGTTTTCATGTCGCAGGACGACACGCCCACCCCCCTGCCGCTGGCCGGGTTGAAGGTGGTGGAATTCACCCATATGGTCATGGGGCCGACCGTGGGCATGGTGCTGGGTGACCTGGGCGCCGATGTGGTGAAGGTGGAACCGATTGGCGGCGACAATACCCGTCGCCTGCTGGGGTCCGGCGCCGGTTACTTTCCCATGTACAGCCGAAACAAGCGCAGCCTGTCGGTCGATCTGAAATCCCCGGAAGGCAAGCAGGTGGCCCTTGACCTGATCGACCGCGCCGATGTGCTGATCGAGAATTTCCGCCCCGGTGCCATGGAGGCGCTTGGCTTTGGTGAAGAGGCGCTGAAGGCCCGCAATCCCGGTCTGATCTATTGCTCCGCCAAGGGATTCCTGACCGGCCCCTATGAAAATCGCGCTGCCCTGGATGAGGTGGCGCAGATGATGGGCGGTCTTGCCTATATGACCGGCCCGCCGGGCCGTCCGCTGCGGGCCGGGGCCTCGGTCATCGACGTCATCGGCGGGCTGTTCGGGGTGATCGGCGTTCTGGCGGCCCTGATCCAGCGCGGCACGCTGGGTCGTGGCCAGACGGTGAAGTCAGCGCTGTTTGAGAATTGCGTGTTCCTGGTGGGACAGCATATGGCGCAATATGTGGTGACCGGCAGTGCCGCCCGGCCCATGCCGGTCCGCATCTCCGCCTGGGCCATCTATGACCAGTTCCAGACCAAGGATGAACAGACGGTTTTCGCGGGCGTCGTCACTGACGGGCAATGGGTCGCGTTTTGCAAGGCCTTTGGCCTGGATGCATTTGCCGCTGATGAGACGCTGGCCAGGAATAATGGCCGCGTCCAGGCGCGCGACCGCATCATCCCGCATGTTCAAGACCTGTTCAAAAGCTTCACCAAGGCCGAACTGCTGGTAAAGCTGGAGGAGATCGGCCTGCCGTTCGCGCCTATCAACCGGCCTGAGGACCTGTTCGATGATCCGCATCTGGCGGCGTCGGGCGGGTTGCTGGAACTGCATCTGCCCGACGACCAGCGCCCGGTCCGCCTGCCGGCCCTGCCGGTGGAGATGGATGGCCATCGTCCGGGCCTGCTGCGCGATCTGGCCAAGCCGGGTGCGCATACGGGTGAGGTTTTGGCCGAGCTGGGTTATCCCCCGGACCGTATCGCCGACCTTGTGTCGCGCGGCCTGGTGGCGCAGGCGGAGGGTTGACCATGTCCGGCAGTTTCATCGAGATATCCGAGGTTGGGCCGCGCGACGGGCTGCAAAGCATCAGCCCCATCATGCCGACGGAGGCCAAGAAGGCCTGGATCGCCGCAGAAGCGGCGGCAGGTGTGCGGGAGATCGAGGTCGGGTCCTTCGTCCCGGCCAAGATATTGCCGCAACTGGCTGACACGGCCGAACTGGTCGCCTTTGCCCGCACCATCCCCGGCCTGACGGTGGCGGTGCTGGTGCCCAACCTGAAAGGCGCGGAAGCCGCCGTTGCCGCCGGTGCGCACAAGATCACCATCCCGCTGTCGGTCAGCGAGACCCACAGCCTGCGCAATGTGCGACGAACGCACGCGCAGATGCTGGAGGAGACAGCCGCCATCGCCGCCTTGATCCAGGCGCAGCCCGTGGGGAACCGACCCAAGTTCGAGGGCGGCCTGTCCACGGCCTTCGGCTGCACCCTGGAAGGGGTGGTGCCAGAATCCCGGGTGCTTGAAATCGCCGAGGCCTTGATGAAGGCCGGCTGTGATGAGGTCGGCCTGTCCGACACGACCGGTTACGCCAACCCGGCCCAGGTCAAGCGCCTGATCCGCGCGGTACGCGGCGTGGTGGGCGACCATGCCTGTTCCGGCGTGCATCTGCACAATACGCGCGGCCTGGGTCTGGCCAATGCGCTGGCGGCCCTGGATGAGGGCATCACGACGCTGGACGCCTCGCTGGGTGGCATCGGTGGCTGCCCCTTCGCACCCGGTGCGTCTGGCAACATCGTCACCGAAGACTTGGCCTTCATGCTGGCCGCCATGGGCTATGACACGGGCATCGACCTGGAAAAGCTGCTGGCGGTGCGGGAGATTGTAACGGCGGCCCTGCCGGATACGGAGATGTACGGCTTCACGCCCGATGCAGGCTTGCCGAAAGGGTTCAAGGGCGCCTGGGGCGTGTGAGGCCCGACATCAGCCATCGCTGCCGAACAGCCGTTGGTCCCAAATGACGGGAACCGGTCGTTCGGCCTTGATGTCTGTAAATTCGGGGTGAAGCTGGTTGATCAGCAGGTTGCGCTCCAACCCCATGGCAGGGGCGGAGGGGGCGATCAGCACCGCTGTCCGCCTACTGTCATACCATTCGTCCCCGAATGCCCGGCTGGCGATATGATCCATCCGATCCCACCCCAGCAACGCGGCTGGGTCCACGGTTTCGACAGATACATTCACCGGAATGGTGATCGCGGCATAGTGCTGCCCCGTCGGTATGCGGCCGATCCTGGTATGGGCAAGCTTTTCAAGCATGGCTGTGGCGAAACCAATCCCAGCATAGATGACGTACCGTCCTTTGCTGTTCCAGCGACCGCCCATGCTGAAGGCGCCACCGCCATCCATCAGGGGGAAGCGGTTATCGGCGATGCGAAAGGCCCGGATGGGTACGCCCATGATCAG
Organism: Rhizobium sp. Q54; assembly: GCA_943369495.1. GTDB lineage: Bacteria > Pseudomonadota > Alphaproteobacteria > Azospirillales > Azospirillaceae > Niveispirillum. Next base: position 1,166 of record CALRNG020000378.1, on the reverse strand, counting down.
GCCGGCAGGCCGTGCAGGATCGCTTCAAGCAGATATTCCACGTGCCGTGCGCCGAACTCTTCCACCGCGACGTCGATGGGGGGGCGATCATTCAGCGCCGGGTGCGGTGTGATCAGCCATGCCCGCGCATCGTTATTGTCACGCCAGACATATTCAGCCTGCGCAATGATATTGGCCAGCCGGGCGGTGCGCTCACTTTCGGCGGGCGTCAACCGCCCTTCGCGCAGGCGGCGCTTCAAGGTACCCTCCGGTACGACCCGCGCCATGAGGGTGCGGCGGGCACCGGGTTCGGGATAGACGTGAGCGGCGACGTGATCCAACGCCTCCACGCGAATGCCTTCGCCTAAGCCACGCACAAGATCCAGCGGGGTGGAGACGGGCCCTTTGAATGCGGTACGGCCCCCCATGACGGCAATGATGTCCTGTACCTGCATGACAATCTCCGGATCATTTGATTCTAAAATATGACATCAAATGATCCGGAAGCCAACCCCTCACCCCAGTTGCACCAGTTCCACCAGCGTGCCGTCCGGTGCGCACAAGGTGCCGGTCAGTTGCCCGCCATACACGGCACCGTCGCGGCGGGTGGGCGGGGTGATCCACTCGCCCGTGACCGTGGAAATGTCAGGGTGGGACAGGGTGCAGATGGCGATGCCGGGGGGGAGCTGTCCGGCATGGGATGGGCGCGGGGTGGCGGCGTCGGGATACTGGTCCAGTTCCAGGAACACGTCGCGTTCATGCACGACGGTGCTGATCGTGTGCAACTGCTCCATGGGCAGGTTGAAGGCGTTGCCCAGCATCGTATAGACGATGTCCATCTTGCGCCCCAGGCTGAGGCCGACCGCCTTTTCGAACCAGTCGATGCTGGCGTCCATGTCGGAACAGGCCAGCACCAGGATGAACAGCTTGTCGATCAGGCTGGCGGCGCGGGGCAGGTCAAAGGCCGGAAGGTCGGATCGGATCTGCGTCAGATAGACGATTTCCCCGTCCGGTCCCTTCACCTGCATCGGGTAGATGGCGGGCAGCCCGTCGATCTCGCGCGGTGGGCCGATGATCTCGAACGGGCTGTTCAGCATCCGCTCATTCACCTTCAGCACGTCCTGCACACAGATTTCGATGGCGGCCCAGCCATAGGTGCGCAAGGGGCGATAGTCGGCCACGGCATC
>CALRNG020000377.1:0-4339 GCA_943369495.1 Rhizobium sp. Q54 | reverse complement strand
GGTGTTGCAGATCGGCTGTGACCCCAAGCATGACTCGACCTTCACCCTGACCAAAAGCCTGATCCCCACCGTCATCGACGTGCTGGAGAAGGTGGGTTTCCATTCCGAGGAGCTGCGGCCCGAGGATTACATGGTCCAAGGCTATAACGGCGTGCAATGCATCGAGGCGGGTGGACCGCCGGCGGGCACGGGCTGCGGCGGCTATGTCGTGGGCCAGACGGTCAAGCTGCTGAAGGAACATCACCTGCTGGATGATACCGACGTCGTGATTTTCGACGTGCTGGGTGATGTGGTCTGCGGCGGATTCGCCTCGCCGCTTCAGCATGCTGAACGTGCCGTGATCGTGGCGGCCAATGATTTCGACAGCATCTTTGCCATGAACCGCATCGTGGCGGCGATCAAGGCCAAGTCGAAGAATTACGAGGTGCGCTTAGGTGGTGTGATCGCCAACCGGTCGCGGGAAACCGACCAGATCGACCGCTACAACGCCGCCATCGGCTTGAAGCGTCTGGCCCATATCCCCGACAGCGATCAAGTGCGCCTCAGCCGCCTGAAGAAAAGCACCTTGTTCGAAATGGGCGACAGCCCGGAGATCGTGGCCATCCAGCAGGAATACCTGAAACTGGCAGAGACGCTCTGGGCCGGGACGCCGGGGCTGCTGGTGGAGCCTATGAAGGACCGGGATATTTTCGATTTCCTCGGGTTCGAGTAACAGGGGCCCACGATGACTCATGTCGACCACATACGCCGGACCGGAGAGATCGAACATTACTTCGATCGCACCGCGCTGGACGCCTGGAAGAAGCTGACGGGGGAACAGCCGGTCAGCGGCATCCGGGCAACGGTGCGCAAGGGCCGGGACGCGATGCGCCGGATAATGATGGGCTGTCTGCCGCAGGATCTGACCGGCTGGCGCATCCTGGATGCGGGTTGCGGTTCGGGCGTGATGTCGCTGGAACTGATGGATCGTGGCGCAGACGTCCTGGGCATTGACCTGTCGGCGCAGATGGTGGATTTCGCCCGTCAGCGCGCGGTCGAGCATCGCGCCAAAGCGGAGCGTGTGGGCACGGTGCGGTTTGACAGCGGCGATATGCTGGATGAACGGCACGGTCGGTTCGATGCCGTGGTGGCCATGGATGTGCTGATCCATTACGACGGCGCGCATGCGACGCGCGTGCTGGAGCAACTAGGCTCGCGCACCGACTGCAAGATGGTTTTCACGCTGGCACCTGGGTCGCGCTTCCTGCGTACCATGCTGGCCGCCGGTCGTGCCTTCCCGCGTGGCAACCGCTCCCCCTCCATCTACCCGGTCGATACGGCGGCGTTGGTTGAAGGACTGGTCGCCCGACCGGACATGGCTGGCTGGCTGGTCGGTCGGACAGCGCGTGTTTCCAGCGGGTTCTACAAATCCCAGGCCATGGAGATCTTCCGGCCATGAGCATGAGCGCCGCCAACGCCAAGATGATCGGGTTCTGGCAGAAGCTGGGCACCCGTTACATGCCGTTCGCGGACGCGGCGTCGGTGGAGATGCCGCTGTCCCGCCTGCTGCGTCTGGCTTTGTTCCAGATCTCGGTGGGTTGCGTGATGGTGCTGCTGAACGGCACCTTGAACCGGGTGATGATCGTCGAGTTGGGTGTGGCGGTTGAACTGGTATCGGCGGCCATTGCCATCCCGGTCCTGGCAGCACCGCTGCGACTGTTCTTCGGCTACCGGTCCGATGCGCACCGGTCGGTGCTGGGCTGGCGGCGTGTGCCCTATATCTGGCTGGGCAGCCTGTTGCAGTTCGGCGGCTTGGCGATCATGCCGTTCGCCCTGCTGCTGCTGCAATCGCAGACGGTGGGACCGGAATGGGCGGGGGCCGTCGGTGCCTTTGCCGCCTTCATGCTGACCGGCTTTGGCATGCATATGTCACAGACGGCGGGTCTGGCCCTGGCCAGCGATCTGGTGCCAGCGGACAAGCGGCCGCGGGTCGTGGCCCTGCTCTATGTCATGCTGCTGGTCGGGATGATCGGCGCCTCGGCCTTCTACTCTCTCGCGCTGGTTGATTTCTCGGCCATGCACCTGATCCAGGTGATCCAGGGAACGGCGGTTTTCACCATCGCGCTGAACGTTGTCGCGATCTGGAAGCAGGAGGCCCGCAATCCGGCACGGGTTGCCACGCGCGGTACCCGCGCCGGCTTCTGGGACGCGCTGCGCCAGTATCGCAGCGATCCGGGCACGGTGCGTCTGCTGCTGGCCGTCGCGGTGGGTTCGGTGGCCTTTTCCATGCAGGACATCCTGCTGGAACCCTATGGCGGTGAAATCCTGGGCATGTCGGTGGGGCGGACCACGCTGCTGACCGGCTTCTGGGCGGCGGGTGCCATGGTCGGTTTCGCCTGGGCCGCGCACAGCTTGCAGGCAGGCGGGGAGATGTACCGCATCGCGGCTCGGGGCCTGCTGATCGGCGTCTCCGCCTTCTCCTTGATCATCCTGGCCGAACCGCTGGGCATGCGCGGCCTCTTCTACCTTGGCGCTGCTGGTGTCGGGCTGGGCGGCGGGCTGTTCTCTGTGGGCACCCTGCTGGGGGCCATGGCGCTGTCGGCCCGGTCGGAGAGCGGCATCGTGGTTGGTGCGTGGGGGGCGGTTCAGTCCACGGCGATGGGCAGCAGCCTGCTGGCCGCCGGTCTGATCAAGAATGGCGTCAACAACTTGGCGCTGGATGGACGGCTGGGAGAGGCCATGGCCACCCCGGCGGCGGGATACCTCACCGTCTATACGCTGGAAATCGCGCTTCTGTTTGTGTGCCTGGCGGTGATCGGACCCCTGACGGGTCGGCGCCATCAGGCCAATGGTTCTGGTGAAATGCGTTTGGGATTGGCGGAGATGCCCGGCTGAACGCCGGCACCAGCGCCAGCAAAGGAGGGAAAAACATGATCGGTTCTCTCGGCGGCAGCCTTGATGTGGCACAGATGGTGCTCTACGCCTTCTGGATCTTCTTCGCGGGCCTTCTCTGGTACCTCCGGCAGGAGGATCGGCGGGAAGGCTATCCGCTGGAGGAAGATGCAACAGGGCGATACAACAAGAACCCGTTCCTGTTCATTCCGCCCAAGAAGACCTTTATTCTGCCGCATGGGCAGGGCGCCAAGCAGGTCCCGGATTTCGTGCGCGACACGCGTCCGCTTTCGGCTCGCCGCTTCGCGAAGGCTCCGGGCTCTCCGATTGAACCGGTGGGCAACCCGCTGCTGGCCGGTATCGGCCCCGGCTCCTGGGCAGAACGTGCAGAAACACCCGACATGACAGCACATGGCGATCCCCGTATCGTGCCGTTGCGCCATGCCGAGGGCTTTTCCATCGCCGACGGGCAGACCGATCCGCGCGGCCTGCCGGTTGTTGCTTGCGACCGCAAGGTGGCCGGCACCGTCAGCGATGTCTGGGTGGACCGGTCTGAACATCTGATCCGCTATTATGAAGTGGCGGTCGGTTCCGGCGATACGGCGCGCACCGTGCTGCTGCCCAACAATTTCGTGGTGATCCAGACCGGACGCGGCAACGCCCGACAACTCTATGTTCACGCCGTAACGGCCGAACAGTTCGCCGACGTGCCGGCCACGGCCAATGACGGAACCGTGACCCTGCGCGAGGAAGACAAGATCGCCGCCTATTTCGGCGCCGGTCTGCTGTACGCGGTGAGTGACAGACAGGAGTCGCTGCTGTGAAACAGTTCATCGCCCGTGAACATGAGATTGAGCCAATCCCCGGCCTGCCGGGGCACCTCCCGGCAGGAGAGGAAATCCTCTGGCAGGGGCGGCCATCGGCCCGGCTAGTGGCTAAGAATGTGCTGAAAAGCGCCTGGATTGGCGGCTATTTCGTCGTGCTGGCGCTCTGGGCGGCGGCGGCGGGCCTGGCCGATGGCCAGCCGGTGGGCGGCATCCTCTTTTCGGTGGCCGTGCTGGTCGGGCTGGCGGCACTGGCGTTGGGCCTGCTGGAACTGTTCGCCTGGGGCGTGGAGCGGACGACGCTTTACACGGTCACCAGCGAACGGGTGGTGATGCGCTTTGGTGTCGCCCTGTCGATGACGCTGAACCTGCCTTTTTCCCAGATCGATACGGTGGCACTGGGCCGTCTGGGTGGCAAAACCGGCACCATCGCCATCGCGTTGCGCAAGGGCTACCGCCTGTCCTGGATGGTGCAATGGCCGCATGTGCGTGGCTGGCGCTTCGCATCACCGGAACCCAGCCTGATCTGTCTGCCGGACGTCGAAGCGGTCGCCGCGGTTCTGACACTGGCTTATGGCCAGCATGCCAGCGCCCGGTCCGGCCATTCGCGCCTGATGGTGGCGGCCAACACGGTCGACACGGTT
>CALRNG020000376.1:0-4339 GCA_943369495.1 Rhizobium sp. Q54 | reverse complement strand
TTGAGACGCCTATTGGCGACGAGGAAGATTCGCATCTGGGTGATTTCATTGAGGATAAGAACGCCGTTCTGCCCCTCGATGCCGCCATCCAGGCCAACCTGCGCGAGACCACGACGCGTATACTGGCGACACTCACGGCCCGCGAAGAGCGTGTGCTGCGCATGCGTTTCGGCATTGGCATGAACACCGATCACACCCTGGAAGAGGTGGGTCAGCAGTTCAGCGTGACGCGCGAACGTATCCGCCAGATCGAGGCCAAGGCGCTTCGCAAGCTGAAGCACCCGTCCCGCTCGCGCAAGCTGCGCAGCTTCCTGGATACGTGATCCGGGTCAGTCTCAACGATAAGGCCGGCGCACAACGCCGGCCTTTTTCTTTCAGGGCTTTTGCAGCATCACCAGACGGCCATCCAACGGCTGCCCCTGTTCATAGCGGGGAACGATCTGCCGCCAGGAGCGCACGGACAGGCCGTTGGCAGTTGCCAGCGCCTGGATATAGCTATCGCCGTGGTGATAATGACCATCGGGGCGCCTTTCCATGTCGGCGCCGTTGGTGCTGAGCAGGCTGAAAAGAAAGCGTCCGTCCGTGCGAAGGGCGGATGTGACCTGCCGGAACAGGGCCTCGATATCGGATATATAGATCAGCACATCGGCGGCGACGATCATGTCCCACCCGTCCGTTCGGCCGGGCAGGAAGGCCAGCAGGTCGGACCACCAGAGATGCCTGTATCCGCTTTGCCGGGCCTTTGCCAGCATGTTCAATGACAGGTCGCACCCGTCCAGCCGTGATGCGTAAGGGCTGAGAACCGGCTGGCAGAGCCCTGTTCCACACCCGGCATCCAGGATGTCCAGGTTGCGCCCGGTCCCCACCTCCTGCAGAAGATCGCCGATCATTTGCGGCAGGCTGTAGCGCAACCTACCCGCCAGATGCTCGTCGAAGCGTTCGGCAAAAACATTGAACAGACCTTGCACATCATCCTGCGGGTCCCGTCCCGCGCTGGCGTGGCGTTGGTCCAGGCAGATATCGGGGGCCAACGCTGCCGCGGTCTGATAATGGCGCTGGGTCATTCCGTCATTGCCAAGCGCCCGGTTGGCATGGCCCAGGCGAACCTCCACAAAGGCACGCATCCTGTCCGGAAGACGGCGCGCCATCATGCTCAAACGTTCAAGAACGGCAATGTTCTGACCGGTATCCAGCAGCAGGTCGGCCAAATCCAATGTGGCGGGGATATCGTCGCGGGGCGTGCATTCCTGTGCCTGCACCAGCAGCGGCAGCAGTGCCATTGCATCGACGGGCAATGTACCCAACAGGGCACGGGCACCGGCGCGTGCCGCCGTGCCCGGGTCGGTGAGGGTGGCGTGTGGGATCAATAAACCAGTTCGTCCTCGCCCTTGCCGCTGGCGATGACGATTTCGCCGCGCGCGGCCATGTCCTTGGTCAGCTGCACCATGTACATCTGCGCTTCGTCCACGTCGCGCAGGCGGATGGGACCCATGGCGCCCATATCTTCGCGCATGATCTTGGCCGCGCGTTCGGACATGTTGGTGAAGAACAGGTCCTTCAGCGTGTCGGACGCGCCCTTCAGGGCAGTGGCCAGCTTCTGTTTGTCGACGCTGCGCAACAGGGTCTGGATGCCGCTGGGGTCCAGCTTCGACAGGTCCTCGAAGGTGAACATCAGAGCGCGGATGCGCTCGGCGCTGTCGCGGTTGCGTTCTTCCAAGGCCGCGATGAAGCGGCTTTCGGTGTTGCGGTCAAAGCTGTTGAAGATTTCCGCCATCATCTCGTGCGCATCGCGGCGGTTGGTGCGGGCCAGGTTCGACATGAATTCGGTGCGCAGCGTGCGCTCGATATCGTCGATAACTTCCTTCTGCACCGCCTCCATGCGCAGCATACGCATGATGACTTCCATCGCGAAGCTTTCGGGCAGCAGCTGCAGCACGCGGCCGGCATGGTCGCCCTTGATCTTGGACATGATCACGGCGACGGTCTGCGGATATTCGTTCTTCAGGTAGTTGGCCAGCACCTGCTCGTTCACGTTGGTCAGCTTGTCCCACATGGTACGACCAGCAGGACCACGGATTTCCTCCATGATCTGGTCGACCTTGTCCTTGGGCAGGACCTTGGTCAGCAGGCGTTCGGTGCTGTCGAACGAACCGACCAGCGAGCCGGTGGAGCTGATCTGCTCCGCGAACTCAACGAACAGGCGCTCCACCAGATTGGAACTGACCGAGCCAAGGTTGGCCATGGTCTGGGACAGTTCCTTGATCTCGTCATCGCCCATCAGGGCGAACAGCTTCGATGCGATTTCCTCGCCCAGCGCCAGCATCAGGATGGAGGCCTTTTCAGGCCCCGTCAGGCCACGATAATCCTCACGAACGCGCATCGCCATGGCGGCCACTCCAACGCTACGAAGGCCGGCAGGAAAGGCCGGTCCACACACTTGGCGGGGAATCTAGCACACCGATTCGCCAAGGTGAATCCGTCACGTACACGAAAGCGTATTGGTTATGGCCCACCAGCCAGGGCACGGCGGCGTTCTTCCCAGCCGACTTCATCCGCGATGGGGGAAAAGGGTGTGCGCGGCAGCTCCGCCTTCATGCCGGGGCAGTCACGCGGCCCGTCATAGGCCCGACCAGCCAGATAGCCGATGGTGGAGCCCACGCCGGCGCCCGCCAGACCCTTGGCGGCAGTGGTCACGCTGCTGTCATTGTCATCGCCCAGCGCCATGCCGGCCATCAGGCCGACGGCGGCCCCGATCCAGGTACCGGCCTGCGCACCCTTCTGGCTGCGCCCTGTGCAGGGCGGGGGCAGTGCCGCCCGCACGCGCAAATCCGCATCGTCGAGTGAAACCACTTCGCCCGGCAGAGGCGCGTCGGCGGGCAGGGGCTTGAATGTATTGGCCACCGGATCGGCGGCGAAAGCGGGCTGAACATTCAGCAGGCAAAGGACCGTGATCGCGATGCCGTCCGCCTTCATGATGTCACCGGCGCCCGTCCCAGAATTCCAGCGGCGCCGATACGGACGGGGCGCCCAGGATGTTGCCGCCATACTTATGGCGCAGGAAGCTTTCATTATAGTTCAGGCGCGGCGTGCCGTAGGAATAGCCATAGGGCGTGTAGTAGCCGCGATTGTTGGAATAGAACGGTTCGGCGTCATAACCGATCTGCCCATCGCCCAGCAGCTGATTCGACCGGCGGGCGCCATAGCCACTGCTGAAGGCCGGCATGTTGCCGCTGACCGAGAAGCTGACCCCGTCGGGCATACGGCTATTGTTGTCGCCGGACAGTGCCAGGGCCGCGGCGGCCGCCGCTTCCGTGCCGGGGCGGGCAAAGGCCTGGGCGGCGGCGCGTTCGCCGGGGGTCACATCGCGGGTGATCGGCTTGAAGGTATTCACGGGCTTGCCCGCTTCCTCCGCCAGGGCCGGTGCCGACATCGGCACAGCCACCAGCAGGGCGGCGATACCGGCGGCGCGGGTGTGACGGGTGATAGCGTTACGCATCGCAATTCTCTCCACTGCCGGGGCGGGGCCTGTCCAGAAGACCGGGCCAGCGCCACAATCGGGGGAACCGGGCCGCCCCACGGACGCCCGCATCATGCCCCTAAGGTCATGCGTTAGGGCGTCCACGTCAAGGGGGCTGAGGGCCTATTTGCCCAGAAATCCCCTTTGCCGCAGAAGGCATCGTCAAAAAATGAACAATGATCAAGGCTGAATTGTGGCGGCGGCGGGCATGGCAGCCGGGGAGGGGCCGATGGAGGGCCAGGGTGGCGGGCGGGCTTTTCACCGTGCTAGGGTGCCAGGGCCATGTTGATGACCCCACCCAATCCATGCTGTACAGCCTTTATCGCGGCCTGACGCATCTGGCCGGCCCTGCCGTGCGCCGGCTTTTGGACCGGCGCGCCGCGCGCGGCAAGGAGGACCCGGCCCGCCGGCATGAACGGCTGGGGCGGCCGTCGCTGCCCCGCCCGCCGGGGCGGCTGGTCTGGGTCCATGCGGCATCGGTGGGGGAGGCACTGGCGGTGCTGCCGCTGGTCGACCGGCTGCTGTCGCTGGGGCCGCAGGTGCAGGTCATGGTGACCACGGGGACGGTCACGTCTGCGGCGCTGATGGCAAGGCGGCTACCGGGTCCGCGTGCCTTTCATCACTATGTGCCGGTCGATCTGCCGGGTGCCGTGGATGGGTTTCTGGCCCATTGGCGGCCCGATCTGGTGCTCTGGGTGGAGTCTGAATTCTGGCCCAACCTGCTGTCTTCGATCCGGAGGGCCGGCATTCCCTGCGCCCTGGTCAATGCGCGGCTGTCGGCCCGGAGTTTTGGCCATTGGCGTCGGTTTCCGCGTAGCGCCC
>CALRNG020000375.1:0-4377 GCA_943369495.1 Rhizobium sp. Q54 | reverse complement strand
TCGAGGGTCTGGGACGCGTGGCACGTCAGCGTCTGGTGTATGGCGCGGTGTCGGCGGAACTGGCCGAGCGCGTGCATGCCCTGTCGATCCAGGCACTGACTCCCGCCGAGGCGGCCAAGCAAGCGTAGGTCAGGGCGAGGCTCTCGCCTCGATCTGACCTACGGCATGATGACTGCCAGCGACCACCTGCCGCAGGGTATGTTGCATTGCAGCATGACACTCTATACCCTGTCCTGGCGGGGGTTCCTCCCCTGCCTTATGATGGGGATGGATGATGACGCTGGAAACCCCGACACCCTTGGCAGCCCGTGGGGCAGAGGTCGCGGCCGAGCTGACGGCGACGGCCATGGTCCTGGGGGAGACCTTGTGGGCGGCGCAGCAAACCATCGGTCTGCGTGCCGTCCGGCTGGCCGCCGCCGGGTATGACCCTGCGCGGCTGCAGGACCCGGAATTCACCACCATGGTCTGGGAAAAGCTGGATGCCGCCATGGAGGCCCAGCGTGCGTTGGCCTCGGGCCTGTGGGCCCTGTCGGATGTCTGGCTGGAATGGCTGGCGCAGCAGGTGACGGCCACGGCCCAGGCCGGGATGGAGATGGCGGCCCCGCCCGATCCCATCCGCTATGGCGGTGCCGCCAGCGATTATGTCGAGACCAGCCTGAACGCGGCGGAGATCGCCTGTGGCCGTATCGCGCTGGAGGCATCCCGCCTCGGCGGTCGCGGCCTTGCCCCCTATCACCGCGCCACCAATGAAAACGCCAAGCGCCTGTTGAGCGCCGCCGGAGAGGGCTGAGAAGCGTCCGATGCCAATCCGCCTTGATACTGCCCGATGGTCAGTATCAAGGCGGCCCTCATGCGCCGGGCGCCGCCATCCGGCGGCTTGGCTCACGGCGCACGGGCGCCGGGCCGACAGTCGTCGGCCTCCAATCAGCCGAAAGTCAATTTTCGGCTGATTGGTATGACAAAACAAAAAATCATCGCTGGGAGAGGTGGATGGGGCTGTTCGTATACGGAAGGCCCAAGCCTGGACAGATGTTTCGTGCCATACTGTCGCGCAGGGATAGTCCCGGAACCCGTGCGATGCCAGATACCATACCCACCATCACCCCCCCCAGCAGCGCCCAAGCCACCGGCGAAGGCGCGTCCCGTCGCCCCGATGGCGGGCGGCAGCCGCCGATCCCCGGCAGGACCGGGATCAATAAACGGCTGAACGCCCTGGCCGAGGCGCGGGATGGCAGCATCGACAAGCTGCGCGGGCCGCTGCTTTCCCTGCTGAAAGAGATATTGGCCGAAGGCCGCGCCGCCATCCGCACCCGGTTCGAAGCGTCGCACCGTGGCGATGAGTGCGTGCATCAGACGGCCAAGCTGACCGACGCCATCGTGCAGGCGCTGGCCGATTTCACGCTGGACCATGTCTACCCGACCGCCGAACTGACCAAGGGCGAACGGTTGGCCATCGTCGCCATCGGCGGCTATGGCCGCGCCGAAATGGCCCCCTTTTCCGATGTCGATCTGCTGTTCCTGCTGCCCTATAAGCGCACACCGCGCGTGGAGCAGGTGGTGGAATATATGCTCTACCTGCTCTGGGATCTGGGCTGGAAGGTTGGGCATGCGGTGCGATCGGTGGATGAATGTATCCGCCTCAGCCTTGACGACATGACCATCCGCACCAGCCTGCTGGAAGCCCGCTTCCTGTGGGGGGAGAAGGCGCTGTTCGATGAGCTGCGCCGGCGGTTCGCCAAGGACGTGGTCGCCGCCGGCGGCAGCGTCACCGGCTTCATCGAAGCCAAGATGGGGGAGCGTAACGAGCGCCACCGTAAGGTCGGCGACAGCCGTTACATGCTGGAACCTAATATCAAGGAAGGCAAGGGCGGGCTTCGTGACCTGCAGACCCTGTTCTGGATCGCCAAATATGCCTATCAGGTCGATGAGGTGGAGGGGCTGGTCGCCAAGGACGTGCTGACGCCGGAGGAGGCGCAGCGTTTCGCCAAGGCCGAGAGTTTCCTTTGGGCCGCCCGCTGCCAGCTGCATTACCTGACAGGCCGTCAGGAAGACCGCCTGACCTTTGACCTGCAGACGGAGATGGCGCGACGCCTGGGCTATACCGAACATGCCGGTAAGAACGCGGTTGAGCGCTTCATGAAGCATTATTTCATGATCGCCAAGGATGTGGGCGACCTGACCCGCATCTTCTGCGCCACGCTGGAACAGGAAAGCAAACGCGCGCCCCGCTTCGCCTTTCTACGCAAACGGTTCCAGCGCGGGGCCGATTTCAACGGCTTCACGCTCGATGCCGGCCGCCTGAACGTGAAGTCCGAGCGGCATTTCAAGGATCAGCCCATCGACATGATCCGCCTGTTCCATGTGGCGCAGGAAAATGACCTGGACATCCACCCCAACGCACTGCGCGCCATCACCCGCGCGCTCTCCAGCATCGGGCCGAAACTGCGCGAGGATGGGGACGCCAACCGCCTGTTCCTGGAAATCCTGTCGTCGAAGAAGGACCCGGAAGTGGCGCTGCGCCGCATGAACGAGGCGGGCGTGCTGGGCCGATTCGTGCCGGATTTCGGGCGCATCGTCGGCATGATGCAGTTCGACATGTATCACCATTTCACGGTGGACGAGCATACGCTGTTCGCGGTCGGCATCCTGCATCAGGTGGAGAAGGGCGCCCTGACGGATGAGGTGCCGCTGGCGTCAGAGGTGATCCACACCGTGTCGTCGCGTCGCGCGCTCTATGTCGCCATGCTGGTGCACGACATCGCCAAGGGGCGGGGCGGGGATCATTCCATCCTGGGTGCGAAGGTGGCCGAGAAGCTGTGCCCCCGCCTGTGCATGACGGAGGAAGAGACGGAAACGGTGGTCTGGCTGGTGCGCTGGCACCTGGCCATGTCCGACACCGCCTTCAAGCGCGACCTGGATGATGAGAATACCATCACCAAATTCGTCGATCTGGTGAAGTCGCCGGAACGGTTGAAGCTGCTGCTCTGTCTGACCGTTGCCGATATCCGGGCCGTGGGGCCTGGCCGCTGGAACGGCTGGAAGGCCACGCTGCTGCGCCAGCTGTACCGCCGCTGCGAGGAGCGGATGAACGGGGCCGTCGGCACCGAAGGCCGCGACAGCCGGGTGGCGGCGGCGCAGGCGGCCCTGCGTGCCCAGCTGGCCGACTGGCCCGCCGCCGATATCGATGCCCATCTGGCCCGGGCCTATCCCGGATACTGGCTGTCGCTGAACATTCCGACGCTGGCCCACCATGCCCGCCTGATCCGGGAGGCGGAGCGGACCAAGGCGCCGCTGACGCTGGATACCCGCATCGACCGGGGCCGTGTGGTGACGGAAGTGACCGTCTATACCGCCGACCATCCGGGCCTGTTTTCCCGCCTTGCCGGCGCCCTGGCGCTGGCCGGGGCCGACATCATGGATGCGCGCATCTTCACCATGACCAATGGCATGGCGCTGGACGTGTTCACGGTGCAGGCCGCCGGTGGTGGCTCGTTCGACAGCGGGGATAAGCTGGCCCGGCTGTCGGTGATGGTGGACAAGGTGCTGGCCGGCGAACTGCGCCTGGCCGATGAGCTGGACCGCCGCCGCCCGCCACAGACAGCGCGTTCACGGGCCTTCAAGGTGCCGCCGCGCGTGCTGGTGGATAACACGGTGACCGGTAATCATACGGTGATTGAGGTGAATGGCCGCGACCGTCCGGGCCTTCTCTACCTGCTGACCCGCACCTTGACCCAGGCGAACCTGCAGATCGCGTCCGCCAAGATCTCCACCTACGGCAATGTCGCCATCGATGTGTTCTATGTGAAGGATGTCTTCGGCCTGAAGGTCACGCATGAGCGCAAGCTGGCGGAAATTCGCCACACCCTGCTGACCGCACTGGCCGAACCGGAGGGAGAGCCGGAACCGGCCAAAGCGGCGAAGGTGAAGAAGAAGGCGGCGTGAGGGGTGTCGCATGCGGGCCTTGCAGCCCTTATGCGACCTACGAAACGAGGGCTTCGCCGTAGGTCGCATAAGCGTAGCGCATGCGACAGGCACCACTCAGAACCGCGCCAGCCCCACCAGATCCTTCACCTCATTCACCGTACGGGCCGCAATCTCGCCCGCGCGGTCGGCACCCTTCTTCAGCAGCCGGTCCAGTTCGGCCTTGTCGCCCAGCAGCCGGTTCATCTCACCCGCGATGGGGGCCAGCTTGGCCACCGACAGGTCGGCCAGCGCGCCCTTGAAGGCGCTGAACTGCTGCCCGCCGAACTGGGCCAGGACCGACGCGCGGGTCGTGTCGGACAAGGCCGCGTAGATGGTGACCAGGTTGTTGGCCTCGGGCCGCTTTTCCAGGTCCTCCACGGTATCGGGCAGGGGTTCCGGGTCGGTCTTGGCCTT
>CALRNG020000374.1:0-4379 GCA_943369495.1 Rhizobium sp. Q54 | reverse complement strand
GTCGCGCCGCCGGGTGGACGTGTCCATTGAAGAGGTCGAAAAGCTGCACAAGGTTGTGGGCATCTGGTTCCCGCACTGTTATTGAGGTCAAGATTTCTTGACCTCAATATCAGCGCCGACTGGCGCGGCGGCGGCTGGTGCAGCCGAAGTCAGTAAGTTCTGATAAGTCAGAACTTATACCAATCCGCTGAACACTGACCGATGGCCAGTGTTCAGGCGGCCCTCAGGCGCCGGGCGGGCGCATCCGCGCCCTTGGCTTGCGCGCCACGTGGCGCGGGCCGACAGTCGTCGGCCTCCAAGCCGCCTAAAGGTCAACCTTTAGGCGGCTTGGTATTACACGTTGAACCGGAAATGGAAGATGTCGCCATCCTGAACCAGATACTCTTTGCCTTCCATACGCATCTTGCCCGCTTCCTTGCATCCGACCTCGCCGCCCAGCGTGGTGTAGCTGGTATAATCGATGGTCTCGGCCTTGATGAATCCCCGCTCGAAATCGGTATGGATGACACCGGCGGCCTCCGGGGCCTTGGCGCCCTTGCGGACGGTCCAGGCACGGGCTTCCTTGGGACCCACGGTGAAGAAGGTCAGCAGGCCCAGCAGGCTGTAGCCGGCACGGATCAGGCGGTTCAGGCCCGGCTCTTCCAGACCCAGTGAGGAAAGATATTCCAGCTTGTCCTCATCGGGCAGCTGCGACAGCTCGGCCTCGATGGCGGCGGAGATCACGACGCTGGCGGCACCCTGGCGGGCGGCCATCTCGGCCACCTTGGCGGACAGGGCGTTGCCGCTGCCCGCCGCCGCCTCTTCCACGTTGCAGACATAGAGCACGGGCTTGCCGGTCAGCAGGGCCATCTGCTTGAAGGCGTCGCGTTCCTCGTTGGAGACATCGACGGTACGGGCGGGCTTGCCGTCGCGCAATGCTGCCAGCACGCGTTCCATCAGTTCTGACAGGGCCTTGGCGTCCTTGTCGCCGGCCTTGGCCTTCTTCTGCAAGGGCGGCAGGCGCTTTTCCAGGCTGTCCATGTCGGCCAGCATCAATTCGGTCTCCACCGTCTCCGCATCGCGGACGGGCTCGATCGAGCCTTCGACATGGGTGATGTCTCCGTCCTCGAAGCAGCGCAGGACATGCACGATGGCATCGACCTCGCGGATATTGGCCAGGAACTGGTTGCCCAGCCCTTCACCTTTCGAGGCGCCGCGCACCAGACCGGCGATATCCACGAATTCCAGCTGCGTGGCGATGATCTTCTGCGATTTCGCGATCTCGGCCAGCTTGTCCAGGCGCGGATCGGGCACGCCCACACGACCGACATTCGGCTCAATCGTGCAGAACGGATAGTTCGCGGCCTCAGCCGCTGCCGTGCTGGTCAGCGCGTTGAACAGGGTGGACTTGCCGACATTGGGCAGGCCGACGATACCGCAGTTGAATCCCATGGGACGATGCTTTGCCGAATAAGGTTCACGATTGCGCTGGTTATCGGCCATCCGCATCCGGAATGCAAATGACGGGGGCGCATTGCATCCCCGTCATTGGGCCGGCGGGGTCGGAGCTTGTCACCGGTCCATTAAAGGCGCGCCACGCTGCCGACACGATTGGGGGGGCAAATCGGCAGCGCGAGGGGTTCGTCCTTGCCTTGGCCCCCGGCGGTTTGGCAGTAGAGAAGCCACCTAACGGGTCCATGCGGTTTTTGGGGACATGATGAAGAAGCGCTGCCTGGGTTTGATGTGCCTGATGCTGGCTGTGGCCGGATGTCAGACGAAGCCGCCGCCGGCACCCGCGCCGGTGGCAGAGGCGCCGCCCCCGCCGCCGCCCAAGCCGCGCACCATCGTGATGGAAGACAGCGATATTGCCGGCTTCCAGGGTGCCTTGCGGGAACTGGGTGGCAAGCCCATCGATTTTCCCGTCGGCTGGGCCAACCCCATCACCGGCAAGCGCGGGGCCGTGAAGGTGCTGCGCGACGGCTATGACGGGCAGAACCGTCCCTGCCGTGAGTTCCATTCCGTCGTCATTCTGGAGGAGATGTACCAGCATGCGACCGGCTTCCTGTGCCGTCAGCCCGATGGCGTGTGGGAAGTGGTGCAGGCCCGGGACTACCCCCTCTACCGCCATGCCCCGTAAGCGGCAAGGCGCCTGAATAAGGGAACAGTTCAATGCGCCGTCCGGTCCTGATCGCGTCCGCCCTGCTGCTGGGAACCGCCCTTGGCGCTGCGTGGTGGCTGGGCGGCGACCGGGGGGAGCGGCATGATCCCGCCGGCATCCTGATCCCGGAAAAGGTCGAAGGCCCTGTGCTCGTGGAGCGGCCTCTGGCCTCGGGGCCGGGAACCGTCCTGCCCATGGCCGATCCCGATGCAGGCGTGCTGTCGGACAAGGGGTTGAAGGACATCAACGCCCTGTTCGCGGCGACGAAAAGTCAGGCTCTGCTGGTCTGGCATGCCGGTGCCTTGCAGCTGGAGGTTTACGCCCCCGACATACAGGCCGGCGACATGCTGGAGGCGTCCGGCCTGATACCCGGTATCATGGCGCTGCTGACAGGGCAGGCGCTTCATGCCGGGGTGCTGCCGGGCCTGGATACCAGGATCGCCACCTGGATTCCCGAGTGGGCCGGCGACGAGCGTGGCCGCATCACGGTCCGGCAGCTGCTGGAAGGTACCTCCGGCCTGGTGCTGCCGGCGGCCGCCCCGACCGGGGATGCCACGGCCTGGACCCTGTCGGCCGATCTGGAAAGCGAACCGGGCAGCCGTTTTGCCCCCAACCTGTTCGAAGCACAAGTGCTTAGTCTGGTCCTTTCGCGTGCCGCGGGCATACCGGCGGCTGATCTGCTGTCAGACAGGCTGTGGCGGCCCCTGGGGGCTCGGCCCGGCAGCCTGACCGCTGGCGGCGGTGACGGTGCGGCCTATCTGCATTGCTGCGTGAAGGCGACGGCGCGTGACTGGCTGCGCCCCGGTCTGCTGCTGCTGGAGGGCGGTGTGGTGGGCGGCACGCAACTGGTGCCCACGCCGTGGCTGGACCAGATGGAGCGGCCTATCACCCACTCCCGCCATGATGGCTGGCGCGTGCGTCTGGGCTGGCCGTTCGAGCCGGTGAATGGCAATGGCGCCCGCAAACCCTTTGCCGATGGCGACACGATCTTCCTTTCCGGACAGGATGGATCGCGGCTTTACGTGTCGAAGGGGCGGGATCTGGTGGTTCTGCGTCTGGGGCCGCCTGTCCCGGATTGGGACGAATCGGCGTTGGCCAATCTCGTGTCGCGGTCGCTGACCACGCCGCCGGCAGAGTTCCGGTCCAAGAATGGCCTGAAGGTCGGGCGCGCCCGCGACCTGAATGGTCAGATCGAGATGCCGCCCATCGTGAAGCCCCCGCCCGTGCCGAAGGTCACGGTAGAGCCGCTGGGGCCACCGCCGGGCGGTCAATGACAACCCGGCCGGGAAGAGGCGATCAAGCGCCATGCCAACGGTCATTCCCCATGACCGTTGGAGGCCGGCGACCGCCGGTCCGCGACCGCGTGGTCGCGTGAGCCAAGCCGCCGGACGGCGGCGCCCGGCGCCTGAGGGCGCACTTACTTCGACTTGAAGGCGCGCAGCTGCTTATTGAACTCCGCCGCCAGCTTTTCCATGCGGGTCGACGCATCGTTATATTTCTTGGTCCAGTCGCCACCGGCGCGGCCCTTGCCTTCGAATTCCAGGCAGGAAAGATATTCCTGCGTTTCAGCCACATAGGCCTTCACAGCCTGCTGTGCCGCCACCATGTCCGCCTCTGCCGCCGATGCGCCATCAGGCAGGGTGGGTGCATCCTTCAATGTGCAATCTGCATGCGCCGCGCCGACAAACCCGAAAGCTGCCACCGCCAGCATGGCCGCAACCATTTTCTTCATCGTGAAAGCCCCTTTATCATCGCCACTTATCGTTGACATACTTCCGATTAGGCTGGGGACGTCCCGTCCCTCCGGCGCCCCTCCCTAGGGCTTGTGACTGCCGAGTTTACCGGCAATTTATTAACCAGTTGTTTGCGACCTCCGCGCATTCTGCGAATCCGCCGCGTGTGCAGTAGATACGCCTACATTTTCGTTACAAGCTCGGTTATACCTATGCGAAAGTATGCCGGGTCGGCAAGGGTCATTCCCGCCGGACCGAATGTGGGATGGGTTTTAATAAAAATGTCGCTAACGAACTACTCATTCCATCGCGTGTAATGGTTTGCCGGTCCTTGTTGGCGGGGGCTGGCAAAGTGTCATCGCAAATGATGGCACGGTCGTTCGGTTTGTGATGTTTTCGCTTGTGCGGATTTTGTGGGCCTGTGCAGTAATCAGGTTATGCGTGCGGAAAAGGACAGGAGAGGTTCAGCGAGATGAGCACTATCAATCGGACCATGCGACCGACCGGTA
>CALRNG020000373.1:0-4386 GCA_943369495.1 Rhizobium sp. Q54 | reverse complement strand
GCCGTTCCATGGTTTCAAGTTCGAAGGTCAGCGCTTTGATTGCGGCGATAAGCTGGGCTTCGTGCTGGCCAATGTCGCCTATGCCCTGAACCGTCCCGACATGTCGGACAAGGTGCGGGCGGCGTTGAAGGACATGCTGTAAGCCGTTCGCGGTTTCGGCCTGAAATCACAAAGGGGGGCGGCCTTAACAGCCGCTCCCCTTTCGTTACAACGGACCCTGATTACCGCCGCTCGGTGAAGCTCCATTTCACGGTGACGTTCAGGGTTTCGCTCACGTTACCCGATCCTTTGTTCAGAACCGTCGATTTACTGCCCGACAGCGGGGCGTTGCGCAACGTCGCGGTGACCCACTCGGCCACGCCCTCGCTGGCGGCGAGTGTCCCCACGCCTTCAATGGGCGGGTCGGGCGGATGGTGCAGGAAGTTCTTCACCTCCACCGGCGGGGACATCCAGGCCAGCGGGAACAGGGTGCGGGCCTTCTCATCCACAGCCAGATCGGTCGACAGACAGATGCGCTCCAGTTCCGCCACACTGATCGGGCCGCCGCCCTTAATGCTTTCGACCGTGTCATACATGCCGGCAACATCAGCCATCTGGCCCTTGGCCTGACGGTCGATATGGGCCTCGCCGCGCGCACCACAACCGGCGCGGGGCATGTAGCGGCGGAACTTGGCCTCCGGCTCCTCCAGTTCGGGGATATCCTCTTCCTGCATGCCGGCGGGCGGGCGGGACCGCGCCTTGCCCTCCTTTTCGATACAGGTCTCATACGCCTTGCCCTGATGCTTGCCGCACAGGGCGTCAACCTCGCGGATCTGGGGCATGGCCGACCCCATCTGGCCCGACGCGGCCATCATGTCCATGGCCATCGTGCGCAGGCAGGCCTCGTCGCCCTTGCAGGCCTCCGCCTTCTTCTGCATGGCCATCATCGCCTGCGGATCGGACATCATGGCGGCCATCATGTTCCCGCCAGCGGGCGCGGCCTGCCCCGTCCGTTTGGCCTGCATCGCCTCGATTTTCTGGCGGCGGGCGTCGGCCTTGGCCTGGAACGCCTGCATCTGGTTGGCATAGTCCGGATCAAGGGTGTTGTATGATTCCAGATCGAGATCGCTCTCCATCGGAACCTCGGTCACAAACCGTTCCTTGATGGCCCCCTTGCTCCAGTCGCTGCCATTACGCCAGCTTTTCTGCCCGTCCACCGTGACTTCGATCTTCAGAACCGCCTGACGCGCGGCCTGGGCCGCAGGCGTCAGGGTCAAAAGCAGGCCCGGCACCAGGATAAAATGCAGATACTTTCCCAACATGACAAGTTTGTTCCCAATACACATGACATGTTATGAAATCACAGAAGGCCAAAAAAATTTCAATACCGAAAACAATAAAGAAATAACTGAAACAATATTTATGTTTCACATTTGCAATGAACTATTCTTTAGTTGGTTAGCCATGGCCAACAAAGCAAAATGGCGACCTTGTTGCCAAGGCCGCCATTTCGAAATACCCCTATTGTCCATTGGGATCAGGCTGCATTGGGCCCCATCGGCTTGGTCAGGGCCACGTCCAGATAATCATCCACCAGACGCCCCAATTCTTCCGACTTCTCATTGAAGAAGTGGTTGGCGCCTTCAACGCGGCGATAGTCGATCTTGATGTCCTTCTGCGACGACAGCTTGTTGACCAGACGGGTCACCGACGCCTCGGGCACGATCTCGTCCCGGTCGCCATGCAAGATCAGGCCGGATGCAGGGCACGGGGCCAGGAAGGAGAAGTCGAACATGTTGGCCGGCGGCGCCACCGACAGGAACCCGTCCAGTTCCGGGCGGCGCATCAGCAGCTGCATACCGATCCAGGCGCCGAAGCTGAACCCACCGATCCAGCAGGCCGAGGCGTTGGGATTATAGGTCTGCAACCAGTCCAGCGCCGACGCGGCGTCCGACAGCTCGCCCTCTCCCCGGTCATAGGTGCCCTGGCTGCGGCCCACGCCCCGGAAATTGAAGCGCAGGGCGGAGAAGCCGCGCTTCGTGAAGGCATGGAACATCGTATAGACGATGCGGTTATTCATCGTCCCACCATGCTGCGGATGCGGATGCAGCAGCAGGGCGATGGGCGCGTTCGGCACCTTGCTGTGGGAGTAGCGACCTTCCAGACGGCCGGCAGGGCCGTTCATGATCACGTCAGGCATCGATTCACCGGTCCCGGTCAGACATGCAAGGGGCGAGCGTCAACAGGCGGGCGGCAATGACTGTCGAACGACCCAAGACCGGGTGGTCTTGGTGGAGGGGCGATTCTTGACCGTCCATCCCTGTCATTCTATAGGACTGCCTCAGGCGGTTGTGGGCCGTCGAACCGTGCCCTTGATCAAGGACACGCCCCGCCGTCCACGGGACTGTGCCAGCGCGTTAACCGCGATGGCATGGGGACGGACTATACCACAGCGCCCATATTCGTATTCAAGCCTCTTTGCAGGGGAATTCAAGCCTTTGGCCGAAAAGCAGCCCATGCGGTCCCCGCTCTACCTTGACTGGAACGCCACGGCCCCCCTGCGCGCGCCGGCGCGGGCTGCGATGATCGCTGCCCTGGATGTGGTTGGCAACCCGTCCTCCATCCATGGTTTCGGTCGCAAGGCCCGCCGGATGGTGGAGGACGCGCGCGATCAAGTGGCCGCGCTGGCCGGCGTTCCCGCCGCCCAGGTCACCTTTACCGGCGGCGGGACAGAGGCCAACAATCAGGCCCTGGCGCTGGCCGCCCGCCATGGCCGTCGCCTGCTTCTGGGTGCCACGGAGCATCCATCGGTGCTGGAATGCGCCGGCCCGGACAGTGCCCTCATTCCCGTGCGGCCCGACGGATTGATCGATCTCGACGCGCTGGACCGGCTGCTGGCCATGGGACAGGCCCTGGTCAGCGTGCAGGCCGTGAACAGTGAGACCGGCATCATCCAGCCGCTGGCCGATATCGCCACCCTGGTCCATCGTCACGGCGGCTGGCTGCACAGTGATGCGGTGCAGGCGGTGGGGCGCATCCCGTTTGACGTCACGGCGTTGGGCCTCGACCTTGTCACCCTGTCGGCGCACAAGATCGGGGGACCGCAGGGTGTGGGAGCGCTGCTGGCAGCACCCAGTATCCCGCTGTTGCCGCTGTTGCGCGGCGGCGGGCAGGAACGGCGCCTGCGGGCGGGCACCGAGAATGTGGCGGGGATCGCCGGATTCGGGGCAGCCGCAGAGGCGGCGCGTACCGGGCTGGCGGAATTCCAGACCATCGCCCAGCTGCGTGACCGGCTGGAACAGACGGTCCTGACCGCAGCACCCTGGGTGCGGGTGATCGGGGCCGACGGCCCGCGCGTGGCCAATACCACCTGCCTTGCCCTGCCCGGCCAGCCAGCCAACAGCCAGTTGATGGCATTCGATCTGGCCGGCATCGCCGTCAGTGCCGGATCGGCCTGTTCGTCGGGCAAGGTCAAGACCTCCCCTGTCCTGGCGGCCATGGGCTTTGACGAATCCATCGCCGGGTCGGCCATCCGGGTCAGCCTGGGCTGGGAGACGGGGGAGACGGATATCGACCGGTTCCTTTCCTGCTATCTGCCCCTTGCCGCCCGCGCTCGCCCCGCTGCCTGAAAGACCCGATCTTGGAACCCACCCTGCCCTGCTGGCATTGCGCTGGCGATGTTTCCCCCCGCGCCCTCTTCTGCCATGGCTGTGGATCGATCCAGCCGCCGGGCGACGTGGACCCGTTCACCCGGCTGGGTGTCGCGGCCTCCTTTGAACTGGATGTGGCGGCCATCGACCGGCAGGTGGCCGGATTCGCCCGCATCCTGTCGCCGGCGCGGTTCCAGGATAGGGGAGAGCGGGCAGCGGCCCTGGCCGCTGAGCAGCGGGCGGCGCGGGAGAGGGCGGGCGCCATCCTGCGTGACCCGGCGGCACGCGCCCGCGCGCTGCTGGATCTTGCCGACGCCGCCCCGGCCCGACCCGCCACCGGCGGCCAGTGGGAGATTGCCATCGCCGCCGCCCCGGACGCCAACAGCCGCGCCCGCGCCCTGAAAGAGGTCAAGGACGCGATGGCCGCCGAACTGCGCCTGCTGCTGGACGCCTTCCGCCTGAGTGACCTGACCCTGGCCGCCACCCGGCTGTCACGGGTGGAGGCGATGGCCATGGCGGTGGAGGCGGCGCGGCGGCTGGGGAAAACGCATGGTTAGACCGTGCTTCCGGGCAACTGAAATACGCTCTAGAGCGGTTTGTCTGTGACTGGAAACACCCCTTTTCGTCATCCCGGCGAAAGCCGGGACCCAGGGGCCAAACGCCCGACCTTTCAGCGACGATGATCGACGCAGCGTCCAGGATTGTTCCTGTGGCTCCTGGGTCCCGGCTTTCGCCGGGATGACGAAGGAAGAAGCGA
>CALRNG020000372.1:0-4387 GCA_943369495.1 Rhizobium sp. Q54 | reverse complement strand
CTGTACAACAACCCACCCGCCTATCGCGTGTCGATCTCCGCCCGCGTGCTGGCCAGGCTGGCCGACATTCCCAACATTGTGGCCGTCAAGGAAAGCGCGCCCGACCCGCGCCGTTTCACCGACCTGATCAATGAATTCGGCGACCGTTTCGTGCTGATGGCGGGCCTGGATGATGTGGCGCTGGAGGGCATGATCCTGGGTGCCCATGGCTGGGTGTCGGGCCTGACCAGCGCGTTCCCGCAGGAGTCCGTAGCCCTGGTCAAGGCGCTGCAACAGGGCGACATCGCGGAGGCGCGGCGCATCTATCGCTGGTTCATGCCGCTGCTGCATCTGGATGCCGACCATGATCTGGTACAGTCGATCAAGCTGGCCGAACAGATCATGGGCCGGGGCAGCGAACGTGTCCGCTTGCCGCGCCTGCCCTTGGCCGGCGATCGCCGCGCCCAGGTCACCGCCATGGTCGAAAAGGCCGCCGCGACGCGACCGGTTTGATCGAGCGCGTAAGCCCAAGCCGCCGGATGGCAACGCCGGGCGTTGGAGGGAACTGAACATGCGCCACACCTTCTTCTGCATCGATGGTCATACCGCCGGTAACCCGGTCCGCCTTGTCGCGGGTGGTGCGCCATTGTTGCGCGGGGGCTCAATGGCGGAGCGGCGGCAGGATTTTCTGGAGCGGTTTGACTGGGTCCGCACCGGCCTGTGCTTTGAACCGCGGGGGCATGACATGATGTCGGGCGGGTTCCTCTACCCGCCCACGCAAGCCGATGCCGATATCGGCATTCTGTTCATTGAGACCAGTGGATGCTTGCCGATGTGCGGGCATGGCACCATCGGCATGATCACCTTCGGCCTGGAAAACGGCCTGATCAGCCCGCGTGAACCGGGGACGCTGCGGGTGGAGGTGCCGGCGGGCATCATCGACATTACCTATGGCACAGAAGGCAAGCGCGTCACCTGGGTGCGCATCCGCAACGTGCTATCCTATGTCGCGGCCTGGGGGGTGGAGATTGAGGTACCGGGCTTCGGCCCGCTATCCGTCGATGTCTCCTATGGCGGTAATTACTACGCCATCATCGAACCGCAGGGGCCGTACAAAAGCCTCGACGATCTGGGTGCGGCGCGCATCGTGGAACTGTCGCGCAGCATCCGCGCGCTGATGCGAGAGAAGGTGGAGCCGGTGCACCCCGTCGATCCGCGCATCCGGGGCGTGTCGCACGTTTTGTGGGCCGACGGGCCGAAAGGGCAGGGGGCCGATGGTCGCAACGCCGTGTTCTACGGCGAACGTGCCATCGACCGCAGCCCCTGCGGCACCGGCACCTCGGCCCGGCTGGCGCATCTGGCGGCCAAGGGGCGGCTGAAGGTTGGCGATGCGTTCGTGCATGAAAGCTATATCGGCAGCCGCTTCACGGGCCGGGTGGAGGCCTTGACCGACCTGGGCGGCCATCCCGCCATCATCCCGTCCATTGAGGGCAGTGCCGTTTCCACGGGCTTCAACACTATCTGGATCGACCGTGAGGACCCGTTCTGGGCGGGCTTCACGGTGGTGTAGGCAGGGCTGACGCCGTATGGTTCCCAACCGAGCGGCGGGGCTGGACACCCCGCCCCGCAACAGGGAGAGAAGAAGAATGAGCATCGGGGGATCAACGGCTGAAGCCGAACTGACCAGCCTTGCCGCCATCGACCGGTCGGGTCAGCGCCCGCCCACCATCCAGCCGACCGAACATGCCGCCCGCATCGAAAAGGCCTTGCGTCTGCTGGAGGAGATGGGGGCCGGCACCCTGCTGATCAATGCAGGCGCCAGTCTGCGCTATTTCACGGGCGTGCCGTGGGGGGCGACGGAACGGCTGGTGGCGCTGCTGCTGCGCCGAGGCCGCCGCCCTTCCATGATCTGCCCGGCCTTCGAACTGGGTTCCCTGAAAGAGGTGCTGGCCATTGATGCCGACATCCTGCTGTGGGAGGAGGATGAGTGTCCGGCGGAACTGCTGGCCAGCGCGGTGGCGGGCTATGAGACCCTGGCCCTGGACCCGGCGGCCCCGTTCCTGCTGTTTGCCAAGCTGCGCGCCATCACGCCCGCGTTGAAGGTGGTGGACGCCACCCCGGTCGTTGATGGCTGCCGCACCCGCAAATCCGCCACCGAACTGGCGCTGTTATCCTATGCCAAGGGCCTGACCCTGGATATCCACCGCCGGGCGGCTGCCATCCTGCGCCCTGGCATCCGGGCTAGTGCGGTGAAGCGCTTCATCGATCAGGCGCACCGGGCGGTGCGGGCCGATAATGGTTCCACCTTCTGTGCGGTGCAGTTCGGCGTCGCCAGTTCCTTCCCCCATGGCATTCCCGGCGATCAGGAACTGGCGGAGGGCGATATCGTCCTGATCGATACGGGCTGTCAGATCGACGGCTATCATTCCGACATCACCCGCACCTATGTGTTTGGCGAACCCAACGCTGAGCAGCGCCGCATCTGGGCCATCGAGCATGAGGCCCAGGCGGCGGCCTTTGCCGCCGCGCGGCCCGGTCAAACCTGTGAAAGCGTGGATTATGCCGCCCGCGCCGTTCTGGAACACTATGGTCTGGGTCCTGACTACAAGCTGCCGGGCCTGCCGCACCGCACGGGCCATGGCATCGGCCTGCAAATCCATGAAGGCCCCTATCTGGTGCGCGGCGACAAGACCATCCTGGCGCCGGGCATGTGCTTTTCCAACGAACCGATGATCGTCATGCCCGGTGCCTTCGGCATCCGCCTGGAAGACCATATGTACATCACGGAGGATGGCGCCGCCTGGTTCACCGAACCCTCGCCATCCATCGACAAGCCGTTCGGGTGAGGGGCTAACATATCGATTTAATGGTACTTTTTGGGCTCATGGGTGGTGATCAGGTATCAATGGACGGATACTTATTGCTGCTCCCCTATGGACCCGGCGCCGTCGTCGGGAATGCTTGGCACCAACCAACAACAAGGACCCGATCCATGCGCACATCGCTTTTGCGTCCCCGCCTGCTGGCCGCTGCCAGTCTGGGCCTGTTGCTGCTGACCGGATCGGTGCAGGCTGCACCGGTTGATGATCTGCGGATCGTTCTGGCTGATTATGACCGCTATCTGGAGGTCAATGACCCGATCGGGGCCAGCCAGCGCGGGGATATGGATGCGGCCAAGCGCTGGCCCGACAACAGCCCCAAGGCGGTGGCGGATCGGGCCAAGACACTGGCGGCCTTTCGGGACCGGCTGGCCGCCATTCCGGGGGCGGGCCTGACGGGGCAGGATGCGCTGAATTACGCGCTGTTGTCGCGGCGGGTGGTGTTGGACCTGGAGGGTGTGGCGTTCGATGAGGAACGCATGCCGTTTAACAATGACAGCGGCTTCTTCTCTGTTCCCGGCTATGTCGCCGGGGCCATGCGCCTGAAGAACGCCGCGGAGGCGGAGGCCTATCTGGTCCGGCTGTCATCGCTGCCGGATTTCTACGCCACCGAAACCGCCAATATGCGCCGGGGGTTGAAGACCGGCTTCACCCAGCCGCGCCTGATTGCCGAAGGGGCGGTCGCCATGACCCGCACCCTGGCCGCCATGCCGCTGGCCGGGCATCCGCTGCTGGCCCCGCTGAAAGCACTGCCGCCGACGGTGCCGCAGGCCGACCGCGATGCGCTGCTGAAGCGCGGGCAGGATATTCTGCGCGACCGTGTGCGCCCCGCCGAGCAGGCGCTCGCCACCTTCTTTGAGAAGGAATATCTGCCGAAGACCAGGCCGGTGATCGGGGCCTCCAACCTGCCTAATGGCAAGGAATGGTATGCCTACCGCGTGAAGCGGGAAACCACGACCAGTATGACCCCGGATCAGGTCTTCGCCCTGGGTCAGACGGAGATCGCCCGCATCCGGGCGGAGATGGACAGTATCATCAAGCAGACGGGGTTCCAGGGGGATTTCAAGGCCTTCCTGACCTTCCTGCGCACCGACCCGCAATTCTACGCCAAGTCGCGGGAAGAATTGCTGGAGAAGTCCAGTCGTCTGGCCAAGCGCATTGATGATCAGCTGCCGGGCTATTTCAGCCTGCTGCCGCGCCTGCCCTATGGCGTGCGGCCCGTGCCGGCAGAGATTGAGGAAGGCTACACCACAGGCCGTTACTTCCCCGGCAGCCCGGAACAGGGCATTGCCGGCGGGTTGATGATCAACACCTCGCACCTTTCCATGCGCCCGCTTTATGAACTGCCCGCCCTGGTGGCGCATGAGGGGGTGCCCGGTCACCATTTGCAGATCGCGCTGTCGCAGGAACTGACCGACGTGCCGCAGTTCCGCCGGCAGGAGGATACGACGGCCTATGTGGAGGGCTGGGCGCTTTATACCGAGAAGCTGGTGGAGGAGATGGGCCTCTACACCACGCCGTATGAGCAT
>CALRNG020000371.1:0-4395 GCA_943369495.1 Rhizobium sp. Q54 | reverse complement strand
CACCTTCTTCACGAACAATGCCGGTGCGGTTACCAGCACGGTGACACTCAACATCTCCGACAATACCTGGGACCGCGTCAACTGGCGCGCCGGCGTTGATTATGATCTGGCCGAAGACAGCCTGCTCTATGCCAATGTCGCCACAGGCTACAAGGCCGGCGGCTATTTCGACGGAGAGGAGCCGAACGATTACAAGCCGGAAAGCATCACATCGTACGAACTGGGTGTGAAGAATCGGCTGCTGGACAACCGTCTGCAACTGAACGCCTCCGCCTTCTATTACGACTACCAGGATTTCCAGATTTCGGCCATTGGCACCATTGCGGGCCAGGATGCGACCGTGACCCTGAACGCCGACAAGGCGGAAATCTACGGTCTGGAACTGGAAACCGATTATCTGCTGACCGAGGCTGACCGCATCGATGCCAGCCTGTCCTGGCTGCATGCGCGGTACAAGAAGTTCCTGCTGCCGCGTGGCGATGCCTTCTCCAACAATGCCGCCAACGCCAATATCGCCCGCTGCTACAGCGCTAACTATGCGGCACCAGCACCGCGTCCGGCGGATTTCTCCGGCTGCCATATGGCACGCACGCCGGAATGGTCGATCAATCTGGGTTACCAGCATGAATTCGCCCTGGCGGATGGTGCCAGCCTGACGGCCCGCGTCCAGACCCATTACGAGTCCTCCAAGTATCTGGAATATCACGGGTTCCTGGAGAACAAGCAGGATGACTTCACCCGCACAGACCTGACGCTGACCTATAAGCCGGCGGAGGGTGCGTGGAGCGTCATGGCGTTTGCGCGCAATCTGGAGAATGACGACATCCGCACGACGTCCGGCCCCAATGCCACGGCCGGTCTGGCGTCCAACGGCACCGGTGATTTCTACGCCCCGCCGCGCACCTACGGCGTGCGTCTGGGTATCGATTTCTGATCTCCCTCTGGCGCGGGGGGCTGCTGGGTGCATCCCCCTTCCATCCCACCGCAAACGGGCCCCCCGCGCCGCCTTTTTAAAAACCAATCTGGAGGCATTGATGAACATCCACCGCTTGATCAAGGGCGGCCTTGCCGCCGGCCTCTGCCTGACGGCGCTTGCTACCGGCATCCGCATGGCGGAGGCCAAGGACTGGCGGGACCCGGCACTGTCGCCCGATGAACGGGCCAAGCTGCTGGATGCAGAGCTGACGCTGGAGGAGCGGATCGGTCTGCTGCATGGTCCTATGGCGCTGCCCTTCAAGATCGAGCGGTTGCCAGAAGGCGCCATTGGTGCCGCCGGCTTTATTCCCGGTGTGCCGCGCCTGGGTATCCCGGCGCTGAAGGAAACCGATGCCAGCCTGGGTGTCACCAACCCGATGGGCATCCGCCCTGGTGACACGGCCACGGCCCTGCCGTCCGGTTTGGCGCTGGCATCCTCCTTCAACCCAAAGCTGGCCCATGATGGCGGCGCCATGATCGCCAAGGAAGCGGTCGCCAAGGGCTTCAACGTGTTGCTGGCCGGCGGCGCCAATCTGGCCCGCGACCCCCGCAATGGCCGCAATTTCGAATATCTGGGGGAGGACCCCTTGCTGGCCGGCACCCTGGCCGGTGAAAGCATCCGGGGCATTCAGTCACAACAGATCGTTTCCACCGTCAAGCATCTGAGCCTGAATGGCCAGGAAACCAACCGCCATTGGGCCAATTCGGTGATCGGTGAAGCCGCCCACCGCGAAAGCGACCTGCTGGCCTTCCAGATCGCCATTGAGAAGGGGCAGCCCGGCTCCGTCATGTGCGCCTACAATCTGGTGAACGGGGCTTATTCCTGCGGCAGCGATCACCTACTGAACAAGGTTTTGAAGGGCGACTGGGGCTATAAGGGCTGGGTCATGTCGGACTGGGGTGCGGTGCACGCCGCCGATTATGCCGCCAAGGGCCTGGATCAGCAGTCAGGCGAACAGTTGGATGATCAGGTCTGGTTTGGCGAACCGCTGAAGCAGGCGGTGGCCGCCGGAACGATTCCGGAGGCACGGCTGTCCGACATGTCGCGCCGTATCCTGCGCTCCATGTTCGCCGCCGGCTTGTTTGAGGCGAAAGCGGCCCCCGCCATTGATATCGCTGCCCATGAAGCCATCGCCAAGCAGGTGGCCGATGAAGGCATCGTGCTGCTAGCCAACAAGGGCATCCTGCCCCTGGCGGCGGGCGTGAAGAAGGTGGCGGTGATTGGCGGTCATGCCGACAGTGGCGTCCTGTCGGGTGCCGGCTCATCGCAGGTCACCAGCCGTGGCGGCAACCCCACCGTTATCCCGGTTGGCGGCGAAGGGTTCATGGCCGCCTGGCTGCGTCAGGCCTTCCACAATTCCTCTCCCCTGAAGGCCCTGCGCGCGGCCCTGCCTGGCGCTACCGTCAGTTTCAATGAGGGCCGTTACCCGGCGGCCGCCGCCGCCCTGGCCAAGGATGCCGATGTCGTCATCATCTTTGCCAATCAGTGGATGTCCGAAGGGCTGGACGCTTACGACATTTCGCTCCCGCAGGGCCAGGACCAGTTGATTGAGGCGGTGGCCGCCGCCAACCCCAACAGCATCGTGGTGTTGCAGACGGGCGGTCCCGTGCTGATGCCGTGGCTGGACAAGGTCGGCGGTGTCGTTTCCGCCTGGTACAGCGGACAGAAGGGGGGCGAGGCCATTGCCGATATCCTGACCGGCAAGGTCAATCCGTCCGGACGCCTGCCCGTCACCTTCCCGGCCAGCCTGGAACAATATCCGCGCCGCGACCTGCCCGGTTGGGCTTTGCCGGAAAAGCAGCAGTTCGATGTGGTATACGAGGAGGGTTCCGACGTGGGGTACCGCCGTTTTGCGGCAAAGGGCATGAAGCCGCTGTTCCCGTTCGGCCATGGCCTGTCCTACACCACCTTCACCTATGACAAGCTGCGGGTGAAGGGCGGCGACACGCTGACCGTCAGCTTTGAGGTGACCAATACCGGTAAATTGCAGGGCAAGGACGCGCCGCAGATTTATCTGGCCGGTGCCGCCGGCAAGCCACTGCGCCGCCTGATCGGGTTTGAGAAGATCGACCTGAAGCCCGGTGAGCGCCGGACCGTCACGGTCAAGGCCGACCCGCGCCTGCTGGCCCATTTCGACGAAGCCGGGCGGCAATGGCGCATCGATGGCGGTGATTACGACGTGGCCGTCGGCCCATCCGCCGCACAGACGGTGCTGTCGGGCAAAGCCCGCGTCAGCCAGCGCACGCTGAAGCCGTAAGGGGGCCCAAGATGTCGAACAGAACCAAAGCCGGCCTGGTCTCCCTTGCTGCCCTGCTGCTGGTTAGCAACAGCATCGCCGCCGCGCCGCAACCGGTCCTGGCCGCCGGTCAACCGCAGGTGAAGGCCGATGGATTGAGTTTCCGCGACCTGAACCGCGACGGCAAACTGAACCCGTATGAGGATTGGCGCCTGTCGCCGGAAGCACGTGCCGCCGATCTGGTGTCACGCATGACCTTGGCGGAGAAGGCGGGGGAGGCGGTGCATGGCACCGCCCCCGTTCAGGGGGGCATGATGTCGCCCGGCCCAGCCTATGATCTAGATGCCGCGCGGGCCATGATCCTGGACCGGCACGTCACCTCCATGATCACCCGCATGGCCGTGAAGCCCTTGGAATTCGCGACCGAGAACAACCGGTTGCAGGAGATTGCGGCCAGTGGCCGGCTGGGTATTCCGGTGATGATCTCCACCGATCCGCGCAGCCATTTTCAGGTGACGGCGGGCGCCAGCGTCACGACCACTGGTTTCTCGCAATGGCCGGAAACCTTGGGCCTGGGCGCCATCGACGATCCCGCCCTGACCCGGACCTTCGCCGCCATGGTGCGCGATGAGTACCGCGCCGTGGGCATCACCATGGCCCTGTCGCCACAGGCGGACCTGGGCAGCGAACCCCGCTGGTCTCGCTTGAACGGTACCTTCGGGGAGGACCCGGCCCGTGTATCGGCGCAGGTGAAGGCCTATGTGCAAGGCATGCAGGGGGCAGATACCGGCCTGTCGCCAAGCGGTGTCGCCACGGTGGTCAAGCACTGGGTTGGCTATGGCGCCGCCGTTGAGGGCTATGACGGGCATAATTACTATGGCCGCTTTACCGACTTCACCAAGGGCGGCTTCGACCGGCATGTCGCGGCCTTTCAGGGCGCGTTCGAGGCCGGGGCCACCGGCATCATGCCGACCTACACGATCCAGAAGGGTCTGGTGTTGAACGGCAAGCCGGTGGAACCGGTGGGCGGTGGTTATTCGCGCGAATTGCTGACCGATCTGCTGCGCGGCACGCACAAGTTCCAGGGCCTGATCCTGTCCGATTGGGCCATCACCAATGACTGCAACGAAAGCTGCCGTACCGGTAATCCGCCACAGGGACCCCGGGATATCGCCATGCCCTG
>CALRNG020000370.1:0-4408 GCA_943369495.1 Rhizobium sp. Q54 | reverse complement strand
TGCCAGGCCGGGTCTGGCCCTATGCGCTGGGCTTTTTCCTGTGGGTGGTGGGTTTCTGTTCGCTGGTATCCCTGGTGCTGGCAGAACCCGGCTATATCATGACGGCGACGGTGATGACGCAGACCGTGATCAGCACCGTCAATGTCATCCTGCTGCGCCGGTACAGCCGGGGGGCCATGCGGCCGGCAGCGGTCACGCTGGCGGGGCTGCACGCCATCTGGGCCGTGATCGGCGTGGCACGGGTCCTGTTCATCATCGCCACAGGTTT
Source organism: Rhizobium sp. Q54 (assembly GCA_943369495.1). GTDB lineage: Bacteria > Pseudomonadota > Alphaproteobacteria > Azospirillales > Azospirillaceae > Niveispirillum. Next base: position 4,140 of record CALRNG020000370.1, on the reverse strand, counting down.
CGATGTCCAGGCGGCCATTGCCATGATGCCGCCCTCCATGCTGGGCGGCACCTTCCTGCTCACCTGCCACGCGCTGGGTCTGGTCTGGATAATTGTGGGGCGCATGCAGGAACATCTGGTGCATCAGGCCGCCACAGACCCTCTGACGGGCGCCTTGAACCGGCGGGCCCTGCAGGCGCGCCTGGAACAGGAACGGGCCCGCGTGCTGCGCGAAGGCGGCGGCTTTGCGTTGGCCACCTTCGATCTGGACCATTTCAAACAGTTGAACGACACGCACGGCCATGTCGTGGGTGATGCCACCCTGGTGGGCGTGGTGAGTACCGCCGGCGGTCTGTTGCGCCCCACCGATGCCGTGGCCCGGCTGGGGGGTGAGGAATTCTGCCTGCTGCTGCCGGACGTGACCGGTGACGGTGCCGTGGCCATGGCGGAACGTCTTCGCCGCTCGCTGGAGGGACTGGAAATCACCAGCGCCAGTGGCACTGTCGCGGTGGCAGCCAGTTTCGGCGTGGCCTGGTACGGCACGCATGGGCATGACTGGCCCACCTTGCTGAAGGCCGCCGACAGCGCGCTTTACTGTGCCAAGCGCAATGGCCGCAATCGGGTGGAAATCGCCAACCCCGTCGCGGCCAGCGACCTGCGCAGCGCCTGACCCCCCATTACAATCCGAATTCGGCCGCCGCCAGGGTGGCCAGCGACGTCAGGGTGATGGCAAAATCGGCGGCACCATCGCCATCCACATCGCCCAGCACCTGCAAATCCGCCCCCACCGTCTGGATGCGCAGCTGTCCCGCGACATTGCTGAAGAGGGCGGCCCCGATGAAGGTAAAAGCATCGTCGCCCGCGATGGTGCTGTTGGCGTCGATGGCGGTCAGGTCGATGCGGTCGCCCTGGGCCGCGAGGAAATCGCTGATGGTGACGGGTGTGGCCACGGGGCTGTCGGCCAGGGCGACCAGCACGAAACTGTCACCGCCCAGCCCGCCGGTCAGCGTATCGACCCCGCCACCGCCGGTCAGGGTGTCGGCTCCGGCCCCACCCATGATGACATTGGCCAGCGCATTGCCCGTGCCGGTGAAGCTGCCGGCCCCCGTATAGGTCAGGTTCTCCACCTCCGCCGCCAGGGTCAGGCTGGCCAGGTCGGTGCGGATCGTGTCGGTCCCTTCACCGGCCAGTTCCAGCACGACATCCGTAGCCACATCAACGACATAGACATCATTGCCCAGACCGCCGGTCATACTGTCACTGCCGGCCCTTCCATCCAGCAGATCGGCCCCCGCCCCGCCGGTGATGGTATTATTGTCGGCATTGCCGGTGCCCGTGAAATTCCCGCCCCCGGTAAAGACCAACACCTCCGTGTTGGCCGCCATGGTCACGCTGGCGACAGTGGCGCGGATCGTGTCCGTCCCCTCTCCCACCGCTTCCACCACCCCATCCAGGGCCGCGTCGATGATATAGGTATCGTCGCCAATCCCGCCGATCAGGCTGTCATCGCCGGTGCTGCCATCCAGGCTGTCATTGCCGGCGCCCCCGCTCAGGGTGTCGTTGGCGCCCGCACCGGCGATGATATTGTCCCCGCCATTGCCGGTACCGGTAAAGGCTACCGTCCCCGTATAGGTCAGGTTCTCCACCTCGGCGGCCAGGGTGAAGGCGCTCAACGCCGTGCGGACACTATCCGTGCCTTCGCCTGCCAGTTCGGTGATGGTGTCGATGCCAGCATTGATGATATAGACATCATTGCCCAGACCGCCCGCCAGTTGATCGATCCCGGCCCCGCCATCCAGCGTGTCGTCGCCGGCCGCGCCCGACAGCGTATCGGCCCCCGCCCCGCCAGTGACAGAGTTGGCGGCACCATTGCCCGTGCCCGCGAAATCGCCGATCCCGATATAGGTCAGATGTTCCAGATCGGCGCCCAGCGTATAGGCGGCCAGCCGGCTGTTGACGGCATCGGTGCCTTCACCCGCCAGTTCAACAACCGCATCACCCGCATTATCAACGATATAGGTGTCGCTGCCGGTGCCGCCGGTCATGCTATCGGCCCCCGACCCGCCATCCAGCGTGTCATTGCCGGCCAGACCTGACAGGGTGTCGTCGCCACCTCCGCCCTGGATGCTGTTGTCATCGGCATTGCCGATACCGGCAAAGGCGGCGGCCCCCGTATATTTCAAATTCTCGAAATCACTCAGCAGCGTATAGGTGGCAAGGTTGGTGCTGACCGTGTCCGTGCCCTCGCCGGCGGCTTCAGTGATCACATCGGTGGTGCTGTCAATGACATAGGTGTCATTGCCCTCCCCACCGGTCAGCGTGTCGGCACCCGCCCCGCCATCCAGCGTATCATTGCCGTCCCCGCCCGTGATGGCATTGGCCAGGCTGTTGCCGGTCCCGTTGAAATTGCTGACCCCCAGATATAGAAGATTGTTCTGCGTGGCAGTCAGCGCATAGGACGATGCCGTCGTATTGACCGTCACCAGCCCCGTGCTGTCCACCGTTTCATAGGAATAGCCGAAGTCGGACGTATCCAGGACACCGCTGAAGCCCTGGACCCGGAAGATGAAATCATCCGCCCCCAGATTGCTGCTGCGCGTCGGACCGGACACCACCAGATAGACCTCGCCCAGAAAGCTGAACAGGCCGGCCTTGTTGGTGTCATAGAGCGGCTGTCCGCGCACAAACAGGCTGTTCATGGCGTTGTAGAAGGAGATGGCGTTGACCCGCACCACCACGCCCGACGCCACCGCATTAACGGCAAAGGGCAATTCGATGCTGTCCGCCAGCGCCACGCCGGCACCGCCAAAATCGATATCGATCAGCGTATCCATGCTGTTGAATGTCAGGGCTGAATTCAGCCGCGTTTCCGCCACGCGGGAGAAGACGAACCGGTCAGCACCCGACCCGCCGATCAGCCGGTCCAGCCCCAGGCCGCCGACCAGCACATCATCGCCCGCTATCGCGGTCAGCGTGTCATTGCCCTGCCCCCCGACCAGACTGTCATTGCCATAGCCGCCGATCAGGCTGTCATCACCCGATCCGCCGATCAGCGTATCATCGCCCAGGCCGCCATCGATGGTGTCGTTACCGTCAGCCCCATCAATGTAATTCTGGAGCCGGCCCTTGATATCGCCGCGCAGGTTTTCCGACCGGCTGCTGTTGAAGGTCTGGATCTGCACCGGTCCCTGGATCGTCTCGATCTCCAGGCTGAACAGGCGCGGCGCATTGCCTGTCCCCTCATTGTCAAAGGCGGTGATGGTACCGGTGGTCTTATCGACGGCATAAATGATGACGCTGTGCGCCTCCACAATGGTGCCGTCATTCCAGAAGAAATGCAGGATCTCACCCACCTGCAAATTCCGGTACATGATCTTCAGGTCCTTAACCGCCACGGTCCGGTAATTGGACCAGCTGTCAAGCCGGTCATCCACCATCACCACGGTATCGGTGGACCCGTTGGTCACCCGCTCGCCGCCAAAGATCATGCCCGCATCGTTCAGGACGGTGCGGAACAGCTCCATCTCATCCTCCGCCGCTTCACCCGTGGCGATGACGGCATCCAGGACGGTTTTCAGGCTGGGCATGGGCGGACTCCGGGCGGCAAAAATTTCCCAGGACACAAGGGGTTCCCCGTGTCCTGGCCCCCTACAAGCAATTCATACGCCAAGCCGGCGGATGTCGGCGCCCGGCGCCTGAGGGCGGATATCTATCTCACGTGCCCCTCACCACCAGCCGCGCGGCGAGGCTGACTGACGCCGCTTCCTCGCCATTGATCAAAGACAGGATACGCTGCGCCAGCAGCTCTCCACCCGCCTGCCAATCCTGATGAACGGACGATAAGGGCGGCGTCAGACAGGCGCCCAGCGGCGTATCATCGTAACCGATCACGGATACGGCCTGGGGTACGGCCATGCCGCGCTCCTGCAGGGCCTGCAAGGCGCCGATGGCCAGCATATCGCTGGCCGCCAGCAGACAGTCGAACGCGACCCCGCCACCATCGATCCACTGGGCAATCGCCGCCGACCCCGCGGCGATGCTGAACGGGCAGGAAATGCCGCCCACCAGCTGCCCGCCACCCTGGGTCAGGGCATCGCGGAACCCGTCATGGCGCTGGGCGATCTCGGCGTGGCTGGTGTCGCCGATGAACAGGCCACGCCG
>CALRNG020000369.1:0-4443 GCA_943369495.1 Rhizobium sp. Q54 | reverse complement strand
TGTGTCAGGGGCTGTCGTGAAAGGGACGGAGGCTCACCCTACCGCCCGGTCATCCTCTATCCCGCCGGCCGGCGGCGGCACGGCAAGGCCGCCTTCGCTGTATTCCTTCAGCTTGTTGCGCAGCGTGCGGATGGAGATGCCCAGGATATTGGCCGCATGGGTGCGGTTGCCCAGGGTATGCTTCAAGGTATCGATGATCAGATCGCGTTCGACATCGGCCACGGTACGGCCGACCAGCGCCTGGGTTGCCGTTCCGCCCATGAAGCTGCTGCCCGCATCGGCCACAGGGATCACCGGAGGCGGCGGCGCTGGGGGATAGGGTTGCGGCGCGTAAGGCTGCGGCGAATAGATTGAGGCGTTGCCATAGGTGTTGGCCGCACGGGCCGCCGCTGGCGTTGCCGGTTGCGGCTGCGGTGCCGGCTGATAGGTAGGCGGTTGCGGCGTCGGCGTGGGCGCATAGGCCGGCTCCGCGCCCGTCAGCAGGATGGCATCGGTCCCGATCTCCGTGCCGCGCGACAGCAGGACAGCGCGGTGCATGGTGTTTTCCAGCTCGCGCACATTCCCGCGCCAGTGGTGGGACTGAAGCAAAGCCATGGCCGTAGGGCCGACAGTGCGTTCCGGCAGGCCGTTCGCCTCCGAGTACTTGGTCGCAAAATGCTGGGCCAGCAGGGCGATATCGTGCGGACGGTCGCGCAGCGGCGGCAACTGCAACGCCACCACATTCAAGCGGAAATACAGATCCTCGCGGAACCGACCGGCCTTGGCTTCCGACAGCATGTCGCGGTTGGAGGTGGCCAGAATGCGGATATCGACCTTGACGGGCGTGTTGCCGCCCACCCGGTCGATCACCCGCTCCTGAATGGCGCGCAACAGCTTGGCCTGCAGGCGCAGGTCCATTTCCGAAATTTCGTCCAGCAGCAGGGTGCCGCCATTGGCCTCTTCAAACTTGCCGATGCGCCGCGCCACAGCACCCGTGAAGGCGCCCTTCTCATGCCCGAACAGCTCGCTTTCCAGCAGGTTTTCCGGGATGGCCGCGCAGTTGACGGAGACGAAGGGCGCACCCGACCGCCGGCTTTTGCGGTGCAGGTACCGGGCCATCAGCTCCTTACCCGTCCCGCTCTCGCCCGTGATCAGGACCGAGGCGTCGCTGGGGGCGATCTGATCGGCCAGCGAAAGAGTGGCGGCCATGGCCGGGTCACGGCTGACGATGGCGTGGCTTTCCTCGGCCACCGCCTCCAGTACCGCGGCGATCAGGTTCGCGTCGGGCGGCAGGGGGATATATTCCTTGGCACCCGCCCGTATGGCCTTCACAGCGGCCTGGGCATCGGTGCCCACACCGCAGGCGACGACAGGAACGGCGAAACGCTCATTCTTCAGGGCATCGACCAGGATGCGCACATCCAGCTTCACGTCGATCATCACCAGATCGGCACCCTGGCCGGTGCGCAGCGCGTTCAACGCCCCCTCAATGCTGTCAGTATGCGCGACCTTCGCCCCCTTTTGCAGGGCGATCTTGCCGGCGGCGCTGATATAGCCTTCGAGTGTTCCCACGATCAGAAGACGCATCGTCCTACCCTTTCACTCACCGGTCCGGTCGTTCAAACGGAGTTCATTCATAGTTGGTCAACCGCAATTCGGGCGGCAGCACCGTATTGATCATCACTTCCAGCCGGCGAGGATTTTCCTGCCGCGCCACCGATCCGGCAGCCAGCAGATAAAGCCCGTCGACCAGCGCCTCGCGTTCGGCGTTGCGGTCGATCTTGGCGGCAAGCGGGGAAAAAACCATGGAGCCCAGGATGGCCCCGTAAAAGGTGGTGATCAGGGCCACGGCCATGGCCGGGCCCACCGTGGACGGGTCTGACAGGTTGCCCAGCATCTGCACCAGACCGACCAGGGTCCCGATCAGGCCCATGGCGGGCGCCACCTCGGCGGCACGGCGCATCACGGCGGATGCGGTGCGGGCGCGCGACAGGTTGGCCTCAATCTCGGTGCGCAGGATGCGTTCGGCGTCATCGGCGGGCACGCCATCGGCGATCAGTTCCACCGCCTTGGACAGGACCGGCCAGGCCTTGGTGCTTTTGGCCAGCGGCTGCAGGGCCAGCGGGCCACTGCGCCGGGCGAATTCCGCCAGCGACAGGGCCGTCTGTGCCGCCGCGCGCGGGTCGGGCGTGTTGGCGATCATGGTGGAGGACAGGGCCTTCAGCGCGGCCTTCATATCCGGCATCGAGAAGGAAATGGTGGTGATGGCGGCCGTACCGCCCAGCACGATCAGGATCGACGGAACATCGACAAACGATCCGATCCCGCCGCCGCCCATGAACAGGGCGCCCAGCACCAGCAGCAGGCCCGATGACAGGCCCACAATGGTGGCAAGATCCAGCCGCCGGCGCATGCGGGGCAAGGGCGGGACCTTGGCGGGGGGCATGGAGGCCGGCGCTTGTGCCACCCCCGTCGCCGCCGGGGGCGGCGGGGGTGGTGTTGTGCGGTTGCGGCTGGGGATGCGGTCGCTCATGCGTTACGCCCGCTCCGTCTTGATGATTTCGGTCATGGTCACGCCCAGCCGGTCTTCCACGACCACCACCTCGCCACGCGCCACCAGCCGGTTGTTCACATAGATGTCGATGGCCTCGCCCACCTTGCGGTCAAGTTCGACCACGGCGCCCTTGTTCAGGCGCATCAGCGTGCTGACCTGCATGTTGGTCTTGCCCAGCACGGCGGAGATCTGCACGGGGATGTCGTAGACGGATTCCAGATCCTTGACGACGGGCAGCGCTTCCAGCTCCCCGCCACCGCCACCGCCGCGGTTATTCTCGAAATCGCTCAGCGACATGTCATCGTTGCCGGCCATGTCAGCCCCTATCCGTGCGGTTCATAACGGTCATCATGCTCACAGCGCTGCCTCCCGCCGGGGTGCAGCGATCACATCCTTGGGACCGCCGGGGAAATCCGCCAGGACGTCGCCGGCCAGACGCTCGATCTCGGTCCACAGACGTCCCACCTCTCGTTCGGCACCGCCGGCGGCCCAATCGACCTTCACATCCATCTCGCTCAGCTTGGGATCGGCCAGGACCGTGACCTGACCCGCAAAACCATGGCGCATGGCCATATCGTCGATCCGTCCCCGCAACTCGTCGAACCAGCGTTCGTTGACACGGAAGACCAGCTTGGGTTCTTCCACCAGCTCTTCCATGAAGGCGGCGATTACCACCTCGATCTCCGACAGGCCCTGCCGTTCGACCAGGCCCGGCCACAGCTTGCGCATGATGGCCAGCGCGATGCGGGCGGTATTGTCCTGGCGCAGCTGCATCTGTGCATTCTGCACCGACAGAAGCTGTTTCAGCCCGCTCTCCACGGCGCGGAGCGCGTTGGACACTTCCTGCTGCGCCTCCACTTCCGCCTGCTGCCGGCCCTGCTGGATGCCTTCGGCCAGGGCGGCGGTGCGCGCCTGATCCTTGGCCATCTTCACCTGTTGCTGCAGCTGCTCCACGCTGAAGGTGGGCGGCGGCGGGGGCGGCGGCGGTGCGGGTGGCAGTTCGGGTTCGGGCGGCGGGGGCTGGGTCGCGGATTTGGGTATTCCGCCGAACCCTTCCTCGAAATCCTTGTCGAACAGAAACTTCTGAATGGTCGCCATGCGTCAGAAGCCTCAGCTTTCCGTATAGAGCCAGTTGCGGATGATCGACACAGCCTCTTCCGGGTGCTTTTCCACGATCTCGCCCACCTTGCGCAGGGAGGAGGCGCGCACACGGCCATCGACACGGTTGATGTCGATCATCTGTTCCAGCTCCTCGTTGGCCTGTGCTGCCTCCATGGCCAGCTCGCGCGCCAAGGCACCGCCACCGGGGCCGGCCAGCTGTGGCACGCCGCTGCCGTCGGACAGAAGATCGGGCTCTTCATCCAGTTGCGGCGACCGGTCCAGCGCGCGGGTGACCAGCGGCTTGATGACCAGCAGGATCACCAGGATGGCGACAATGGCCAGGATCAGCGTTTCCGCGATGCGGATCACGTCGGCCTTGGGCATGCCGAAGATCGTGTCCTCCATGGCAGCCAGCTCATCCTCCGGCCGCGAGAACTGCATGGAGATCACTTCGACATTATCACCTCTGGAGGGGTCGACACCGACAGCCGACTGCACCAGCCGCTGCAATTGCGCCAGTTCGGCGTCGCTGCGCGGGGCATAGGTGCGGGTGCCATCTTCGGCGGTGGTGTAGTTGCCATCCACCAGCACGGCGACCGACATGCGGCGGACCTGACCGCTCTCGCGCTCATGCACCTTGGTGGTCTTGGAAATCTCGTAATTGACCGTCTCTTCAGAGCGGTTGCGCGTCTCCGAATTGGCGCCCGCGATATTGTTCGCGGCGTCGGCATTGGGCAGGTTGTTGGCAACCGTTACCGGATCGACGCCGTCGCGGTTATTGCTTTCGCTGTTTTCGGTGACCGACTGCG
>CALRNG020000368.1:0-4445 GCA_943369495.1 Rhizobium sp. Q54 | reverse complement strand
CCCCCAGCGCCTGTTCCAGCAGGGCCAGATTGACGCCGGCATTCTTCGCCGCCTCTTCCCGCTCCCGCGCGGCATCGCGGTCAAAGGCGGCCAGAGCGCCCGCCAGCGTGGAGGCGTCGTTGGTGGCGTTGAACAGCCGGTCGGCGAAGCCACGGTCGATGGCGGCCACCTGTTCGGCGAACTGGCGCTGAATGGCCAGCCGCTCCAGGCTGGTGGCCCGGTCGAAGCTGACCAGATCGGCACCGGCCGTTTTGGCCAGATCGGCCCGTTCCTGCGCCAGCTTGCGGTCAAAGGCGGCCAAGGCACCTGTCAGGGTGGCCGTGTCAGTGCTGGCCGCGAACAGGCGGTCCTGGATGGACAGGTTGGTCGCCGCCAGACGCTGGGCAAAGTCCTGCTCGATACGCAACCGTTCGGCGGCTGCGGCCCGGTCGAAGCTGATCAGGTCGGCACCCGCCATCTTGGCCAGTTCCAGACGCTCCCGCGTCACCTGTCGGTCAAACGCGGCCAGGGCGCCGGCTTTGGTGGACGTATCGGTCGTGGCGGCGAACAGCCGGTCCTGGATGGACTGGTTGGTGGCGGCCAGCCGCTCATTGGCGGCCTGCTGTTCGGCGGCCTGCCGGTCGGCGAAATCCTTTTGGATGCGTGCCCGTTCGGCGGCAACAGCCGTATCGAACGCGGTCAGATCGGCCCCGGTTACCTTCGCCAGTTCCAGACGCTCCCGCGTCACCTGCCGGTCAAAGGCGGCCAGGGCGCCGGCTTTGGTGGACGTATCGGTCGTGGCGGCAAACAGCCGGTCCTGGATGGACTGGTTGGTCGCGGCCAGCCGCTCATTGGCGGCCTGCTGTTCGGCGGCCTGCCGGTCGGCGAAATCCTTTTGGATGCGTGCCCGTTCGGCGGCCACCGCCGTGTCGAACGCGGTCAGATCGGCCCCGGTCACCTTCGCCAGTTCCAGCCGTTCGCGCGCTGCCTGCCGGTTCAGCGCGGCCAGCGCGCCCGTTTCGGTGGCGGTATCGGTCGTGGCGGCGAACAGCCGGTCCTGAATGGACTGGTTGGTCGCGGCCAGCCGCTCATTGGCGGCCTGCTGTTCGGCGGCCTGCCGGTCGGCGAAGTCCTTATGGATGCGTATCCGTTCGGCGGCCACAGCCGTATCGAACGCGGTCAGATCGGCACCCGCCATCTTGGCAAGTTCCAGACGCTCCCGCGTCACCTGCCGGTCAAAGGCGGCCAGGGCGCCGGCTTTGGTGGACGTGTCGGTCGTGGCGGCGAACAGCCGGTCCTGGATGGACAGGTTTGCGGCGGCCAGACGCTCATTGGCGGCCTGCTGTTCGGCGGCCTCCCGCGCGGCGAAATCCTGCTGGATACGGGTCCGCTCCGCCGCCACTGCGGCGTCGAACGCGACCAGATCGGTCCCGGTTACCTTCGCCAGCTCCAGCCTTTCGCGCGCCGCCTGCCGGTTCAGCGCGGCCAGGGCGCCGGTTTCGGTGGCAGTGTCATTGGTGGCCGCGAACAGCCGGTCCTGGATGGACAGGTTGGTGGCCGCCAGACGGTCGGCGAAATCCGTCTCGATGCGCAGCCGCTCGGCGGCCACGGCCTGGTCATAGGTGGCAAGGTCCGCCCCCGCCTTCTTCGCGATCTCCAGCCGTTCCGCCGTCGCCTGCCGGTCAAAGGCCGCCAGGGCGCCCGCCTTGGTGGCGGTGTCATTGGTGGCCGCGAACAGCCGGTCGGCGAAGCCCTGGTTCATCCGGGCAATCTCGCCGGTCCGGTCGATCAGGCCCTGCATGGCGTCGCGCGCGACCGCGGCGGCCTCGGGAAAACCATTACCGAACAGATCGATGACGCCCTGCAACTGCGCCTTGTCCAGGTTGCCATTGCCCAGCAGGGTTTGCAGCTGCGCCGTCACCGACTGGCGCACCAGCCCGGCATCGCCGCCCACCGCCGCCGCGTCGCGCAGGCCCGTATCCAACCCCTTCTTCAGGTCATCGACCTGGTTCAGGTACCCCTGGCCTGTGGCCTCGCGCAGGGTGCGGGTCTGGGTCGTATTGAACTCATCCTTCAACTTGTCCTTGGCCTTTTGCAGGCCGTTGGCGATGGCGGTCTGCGCCTGCTCCGCCGTATAGCCCACCTCCTCCAGCAAGGGCTTATAGGCCTCAAACCGGGCCTCCAGCGCCATCATGGCGGTTTCGACCTGGGTCATGGGGGCGGCGGCATCGGCGATGCCGACCAGTTCCTCGACATAAACGCGCATGGCCGTGCTGGCCCGGTCGACATCGTCGGGGAACAGGCGGGCGGTCTTTTCCTTGAAATCCTTCAGGGCCTGGATCTGGGTATCCACCTCGGCCTTGGCCTCACGGGTGACCGTATTGACCACGCCCATGCCCTCACCCAGGGAGGTCAGGCTGTCTTCGAAATTGCGGATGAAATCCAGGTCGGCCAGGGCCTTTTCCATATCCTTGAAATCGACGCGGCCCAGCGCCGCCGACATGGCGGGCGACAGCTGATCGCGGATGGCGGTCACGAACTGTCCCGTGACATAGGCCAGAAGCTGCTCGGCCCCCTGCTTGTCATCCTTGAACTTGGTGCGCGCCGAACTGTTGATGGCGGTCGCGAACAGGCCGTCGCGGTCGCCCGCCCCCACGGCCAGGGTGCCCGTGATCCGCGCGCCGAAGCCCTTCTCCAGCGCGTCCTTGATCGACAGGACCTGATTGGCGATGCCCGAGGCCTGATCGCGGTTTTCCTGGCTGAATTTCTTGCCCGTGAAACCGCCGACGGCGACATTGCCGCTGTTCAGGTCGATGGTGGCGCTGCCTTCCTTGTTGGATGGCTTGCCTCCGAACAGGGACCCGATGGCCCCGCCCAGCAGGCTGCCCACGGTGGTGCCCAGCGGCCCGAAAATGCTGCCCGCCGCCCCGCCAATGGCACCCCCGATGGCCCCACCCTTGGTATTGCCCTTGCCAATGCCCAGCGCGCCCAGCAGGCCGGCGGCGGTGGCACCCAGGCCGGCGCCGCCCAACGCCCCTGTCACACCCTGGGCCAGATCGGTGGAGCCAAACAGCTCACCCGCGCGGCCAAACAGCCCCTCTGTGGCGGTGCCGCGCTTGCCGGGCAGGCCGAACAGCGTTTCGCCCAGCTTGCCAAAGCCCTTTTCCAGGCCGCCCACGATCTTGTCCAGGCCGCCTGTCAGGCTGTCCAGGATGCTGGTGCTGCCCGGCGTGGTGCCGGCGGCGGCAGGCGTGGCGGTGCCCAGCAGGCTGGAAATGCCGGCGGCCCCCGCGATGGAGGTGATCAGACCGCTGATCGGCACGATCACGCGGCTTTTAATGGCCTCCGCAGCGATCTGCTTGAACAGATCCTTGATGGCCTTCTTCATGGACCCGGTCTTGCCCATGATCTCAGCCAGCAGGGCATCGCTCCAGCCCTTGGTGATGGTTTCCAGCTGCTTCTTGGATGCCTCGGCCTCGGCCAGGCCCTTCTGCGCCGCCTCTGCCTGGGCGGTGGCTGTGTCCTCCACGGCGGCGCGCAGGATGGCGTAATGCTCGGCGATGGCGCCAATCTGGCCGGCCTGGGCCGCAGCCATCTCCGTCTCTTGCTCGGCGGCCAGATTGGCCAGATCGCGGGCCTTGGTCAGTTCCACCAGGGCCACACGGGCCTTGGCACTGCCATCCGCTTCAAGCCTATGGATGGCGATCAGGCGTTGCAGGCTCTCGGCTTGCTTGTTCGCCTCCGCGATTTCCTTCTTGCGTGCCTCATCGTTGGGATTGGCCGCCTGGGCCGGCGTGGCGGCGGCAGGGCGGGCGGGGGACGTCTGTCCGCTGGCCGCCCGGGTCAGGGCCATGATGGCCCCCTGTGTGGTGCGCGCCTGCTCGGCCAGCGCCTGGACAGCGCCGGTCACCTCCCGGATGGCCGTCAGGGCGCCGCTATTGTCCACCTGGATGGTGATTGTGTTGGGACCGCTCATCGGTTCAGCTCCTCCTTGGCCGCGGCTTCCATGACGCGCAGGCCCCACCAGAGATCAGGCGTGGCGGGGATTTCCATCCCCGCCAGCCCGGCGGCCACGCCTGCATAATCCAGGCCCAGCCACGCGACGCCGCCCCCCATTCCACCCAGGGCGGCGACACGCCATTGTGTGGCGACCACGCGCCACGCCATGACGATGTCCCAGCAATCAGGGCGGATCGGGCAGGTCTCCGCGCCTGTGCCTTCGGCCGCCCGGAGGTCGGCGGCGAACTGTTCTGCCGCTTGCTTCGGCATGCCCGACCGTTCAAGGTCGGCGATCAGTTCGCCATCCGCCCGGGGTGTGGCGACGCCATGGCGCCGCTTTCCCCAGAACCGGGCAGCCTCTCTCAGTTTTTTTCGCGGCGCGCCTGTACCGCGACCCCGTCCAGACCGCGCTGGTACGCCACCAGCAGGGCGTTGGTGATGGCCGGATCATCCAGCGCCACCTTGCG
>CALRNG020000367.1:0-4446 GCA_943369495.1 Rhizobium sp. Q54 | reverse complement strand
CGTCGCCTGCTTTGGCGTGCATATGGCGCAGATCGTTCAGGCCGAACAGGCGTCCAAGAAGGGCCCCATCACGTCGTATCTGTCCGCCTGATCCATCATGGCGTGTCCCGGTCTTATCCGTAATCCGTTCAGCCACCGGAACAAGGCGGGCGGCGGCGATCTGCCCGCCGATGCTGCGCGTCTGTTCGGGGACCACGTGGCCTCCCCCGACACGCCGGAAAAGCTGGTGCAGGCCCTGCGCGGCTTCGCCGAGGCTGGCCTGGACATCATCGCCGTCGATGGCGGCGACGGGACCGTGCGGGAGGTGCTGACCGCCCTTCCCCACGCCTATGGCAGCACGCCGCCTGCGCTTGCCATCCTGGCGGCGGGCAAGACCAACCTGATCGCCGCCGATGTCGGCACCACTGGCTATGGCCCGCGCGGTCTGGCGGGACTGGTGCAGGCCGCGCATGAGGGGACGCTGGGCACCCGCACCACGCGCCGGCCCGTCCTGTCGCTGCAATGGCCGGACGGGGAGCATGGGCCGGTGCGCGGCATGTTCATGGGGGCCGGGGCCTTCACGCGCGGCACGGATCTGGCCAATGCCGCTATCCACAAAGCTGGTTTCACGCAGGAAATCGCTGTCGCCCTGACCATGGCCGGTGTGCTGGGCCGCGCCCTGATCGGCAATGACAGCGATGGCTGGCTGGCGGGCGAGGATTTCGGCGCGGCGGTCGATGACCATCCGCCACTGGAGGGCAACCGCTTCCTGTTCCTGGCCACCACCCTGGACAAGCTGATCCTGGGTCTGTGGCCCTTCTGGGACCATGGCACGCTCCCCTTACGCTTTCTGGATGTGGCGGCCAGCCCGCCCGGTCTGCTGGGCGCCCTGCCCCGCCTGATGACGGGACGGCCCAGCGCGGCCATGCGGAGGGCCGGTGCCTACCGTTCCGGCGGGGCGGAACGGATTGAGCTGCGTCTGACCCGCCCGCTGATCATGGATGGGGAGAAATATCCCGCCGGCCGTGTCATCCTGTCGGCCCATGACAGCATCAGCTTCGTACAGCCGTGACCGACCCGCTTTGCACCCTGATCGACCAGGAATGGGATAGTTCCCTGCCCGGCCCCGCCGCCGCCCTGGTGGCGGCCCTGGTGGCGCATGGTGGGGAGAATGTCGCGTCGGTGCTGTTTTACGGCTCCAACCTGCGGACAGGTGACGTTGAGGGCCTGCTGGATTTCTATGTGCTGGTCGATAGCCTGACCGGCTGGCGCGACAGCCGCCCCCTGGCTGCCGCCACCCGCCTGCTGCCGCCCAGCGTGGAATATTGGGAAGTACCGTGGCAGGGCCACACGCTGCGCGCCAAGGTGGCCGTGATGGGCATCGACCAGTTCGCCCGCAGCACCCGTTTTGACGGCATGGATACCACCATCTGGGCGCGGTTCACCCAGCCGGTGATGCTGGCCCAAACCCGCGACGGCGCTGCGCGCAGGCAGGTTCGCGCCGCCGTGGCCCAGGCAGTCACGACGGCCAGCCGTTGGGCCGCCCTGCTGGGGCCGGCGGACGGGACCGCGCGTGATTACTGGGAGGCCCTGTTCAAGGCCACCTACAGCGCCGAACTGCGCGTGGAGAAGGCGTCGCGCGGGGTCAGCATCGTGGACCATGCCGCCGACCGCTACACCGCCCTGCTGCCCCCCGCCTGGGCATCGGCGCGGGTCCCGTTTGAGGAACGGCCTGGTGGTCGCCTGCACCCGCTTCTGTCCGCGTCTGACCGGGCAAGGGCGGCCAGTGCCTGGGCCTGGCGCGGACGGTTTGGCAAGGTGCTGAACATCGCCCGGCTGGTGAAGGCGGCCTTCACCTTTACCGGCGGGGTCGATTACCTGCTGTGGAAGCTGCACCGTCATTCTGGCGTACGCCTGGAACTGACGCCATGGCAGCGGCGACACCCGATCCTGTCCGCTCCCGGCATCCTGTGGAAGCTGAAACGTATGGGGGCCATCCGGTGAGCGGGCGGGCAGCGAACCCCACGCTCGCCCATTACAGCGCGCATGCCGCGCTTTATGCCGATCTTCTGGCCAGCCACGACAGCGCCCCCGCCTGTCAGCGCTTCCTTCAGGCGATTAACCATCCAACACCCGCCATTCTGGATATCGGATGCGGGGCCGGCCGGGATCTGGCCTGGTTCCGCGATGCGGGTGCCCAGGCGACGGGCTGCGACGGTTCGCCCGAACTCGCCACTATTGCCACTGACCGCACGGGCTGTCCGGTGCGTGTCCTGGACCTTCTGCTGTCGTCCCCCGTGCCCTGGCGGGATGGCGCGTTTGACGGTATCTGGGCCCATCACCTGTTCTTCCATGTGCCGGACGCGGCCCTGCACGTAATCCTGCCCCGGGTACGGAACTGGCTGCGGCCCGGCGGGGTGTTCTATGCCTGCGACCCCACTGGCAATGGGTTACAGGGGATGGCCGATGATGGCCGCCTTCTGGTGTTCCGCCGCCCGCAAAGCTGGAAATCAGCGGTCCAGAAGGCCGGATTTGTGCCCCTGGCCGAATGGCGACGACCGGAGGAATTGCCGCGCCGGCAACAGGAATGGCTGGCCACGCTGTGGCAGCGGATTTGACCCGGGGCGAAACTTCCCGCAGAAAGGGTGGCCAGACCGACACCCGAAAGGACCCCGATGATCGAAGAGATCCTGCTTTTCGCTGCTGTCGGCTTCGCGGCCCAGATGGTGGATGGTGCCATCGGCATGGCCTATGGCGTGACGGCCAGCAGCGTCATGATGTCGATGGGCGTGCCCCCGGCCACGGCCAGCGCCAGCGTGCATGTGGCGGAAATGTTCACAACCGGGGCATCGGGCTTTGCCCATTGGCGGCGCAAGAATGTGCGCCTGGATCTTGTCTGGCGGCTGGCGCTTCCCGGCATGCTGGGCGGCGCGTTGGGCGCTTACATCTTGTCGGGGATTGACGGGGACGTCATCCGCCCCGTCGTGGCCGTCTATCTGCTGGCCATGGGCGGCCTGATTCTGTGGAAGGCGCTGCACCCGCCGCCGCCGCATGAACTGTCGACGCGCAAGGTCGCGGGTCTGGGTCTTGGCGGCGGCTTCCTGGATGCCATCGGCGGTGGCGGCTGGGGCCCGATGGTGGCCAGCACCCTGATCGGCGGCGGTACCCAGCCGCGTTACGCCATCGGCTCCACCAATCTGGCGGAATTCTTTGTGACGATGACGGTGTCCTTAACCTTCATCTTCACCATCGGGTTGGAACTCTGGCCCGCCATCCTGGGCCTGATCATCGGCGGCGTCATCGCTGCCCCCTTCGCGGCCATGGTCACGCAGAAACTGCCCGACAAGCCGATGATGATCCTGGTGGCCGTCGTCATCATGCTGCTCAGCCTGCGCAATCTGGTCGACGTCATCCAAAAATGGCTGGCGTAAGAGCCAGCCATTCATCACTCACTCGTAATCGGGAATATCCGGCATCTGTTCCACATCCGGCTTGCCGTCGCGAATCCAGCCGTCGCGCCGCTGCCGGTAGAGGGAGCGCATGGAGGCGTAATAGTCGAAGCTGTTGCGCTTCACATCGTCCAGCGCCTCGATATATTCCGCCCGCGTGTCCAGCGCCGTCAGGGTGCCACGCGTCAGGGGTATCCAGTCCTGGTCGGTGTTGCTGGCATAGTTCGACACGGGATCGGCAAAATACTCACCCACAAAGCCGGTGGCATCGCGCACCGATGACGGGCCCAGCAGCGGCAGCACCAGATACGGCCCCTCCGGAATGCCCCAGACCGCCAGGGTCTGATCCAGGCTCTCATATTCGTAGGGCATGCCATGATCGGCGGCCACATCCACCAGTCCGCCCAGGCCGATGGTGGTATTGATGGTGAACCGGCGCAGCACATCGCCCGCCCCATGCCAGTCGCCCTGCAACAGCTGATTCGTCAGGTCCAGGGGGGAACGCAGATTGCGCAGGACGTTGCGCACGCCCTTCTGCACCGGGGTCGGCAGGACGGTGCGGTAGACCTTCGCCGCCGGTCGGATGATGACCACATCCAGCCCTTCATTGACCCAGAAGATGGCCCGGTTCACGGGTTCCAGCGGGTCGTTCACATCCTCTGCCGGGCCGGCGGCGACCAGGGCTGCATTATCCACATTCAGCGCCGGGTCCTGGCGGGCCGCATTATCCTGCGCCGCAACCGGTATGGCCGTAACTGCAAGGGCCAGCGCGGTAGCCAGCGCGGTGCGATGCAGCAAATGGGGGACGGACAGACGCGACATGGGCAAGGCCTCAACAGCAACGGAAAATCGGTGACGACGCGCGAACCTTGTTCATGTAGGCCGCTTTTGTCTGCCGTAAAGTGATAACAGTCACAGAGCGGGGCGCCATTGCCAACGCTGCATTTCGTCTATCCCGTCATGCATGGCCTATGCGGATGGGCGGCCTGCTGCTACATGGGCAAGGAACACCCATTTC
>CALRNG020000366.1:0-4450 GCA_943369495.1 Rhizobium sp. Q54 | reverse complement strand
ACAGGATCAGGATCGGTGTGTTGACGCGCGAGGCGCGCAGGCGGCGCAGCACCTCATACCCGTCCATGTCGGGCAGCATCAGATCCAGGATGATGATATCGTAGTCGTAGAGTTTGCCGATCTCCAGCCCGTCTTCACCCAGGCTGGTGGCGTCCACGATGTACCCGCCTTCGGCGGACAACATCAGCTGGATGCTTTTCTGCATCGCGGCATCGTCTTCAACCAGCAGGACGCGCATGACAAGTTCCTCGGGCATGAATGGGCATAACCCATCTACGGCAGATAGGTTAACAGAGCCTCTACGGATATGCTATCCGACCAATGGTTTTGCCAGAGGGCGTAGGCTGTTCATTCGTATGTGTCCGGCCACGTCGTTGCGGGTTTGCCAAAGACCAGGGGCGTTTCATGCTTGATCATGATCAGTTGCTGCAAGAGATCAACGCCTTGCCCACCTACGCCGTGTTTGGCCGGGTCACCTCGGTGCTTGGCATGATGGTGGAGGTTGGGGGTGTGGAACGCCGGCTTTCCATTGGCGGTCGCTGCCGTGTCATCACGCGGGGTGGAAAGCCCGTCCCCTGCGAGGTGGTCGGCTTTCGCGGCGGGCGCGCATTGCTGATGCCGTTCGGCACGCTGGACGATATTGGTCTGGGTTGCCGGGCGGAGGTCGCGGAGGGGCAGGCCTCCATCTACCCGACCCAGGCCTGGCTGGGCCGCGTCATCAATGCGTTGGGGCAGCCCATCGACGGCAAGGGCCCTTTGCCGACCGGGGAGGTGCCCTATCTGATCAAAGCTGGCCCGCCGCCCGCCCATTCCCGAAAGCGGGTGGGGGGGAAGATGGATCTGGGGGTGAAATCCATCAACACCTTCTTGTCCTGCTGCCGGGGACAGCGTATGGGCATCTTCGCGGGTTCGGGCGTGGGCAAGTCGGTGCTGATGTCCATGCTGGCCAAGTATACGGAGGCCAATGTCAGCGTCATCGGCCTGATCGGTGAACGCGGGCGCGAGGTACAGGAATTCCTGGAACATGACCTGGGACCCGAAGGTATCGCCCGCTCCGTCGTCATCGTGGCGACGTCGGATGAACCACCTTTGATGCGCCGTCAGGCCGCCTATCTGACCTTTGCCGTGTCGGAGTTCTTCCGCGATCAGGAACAGGATGTGCTGTGCCTGATGGACAGCGTCACCCGCTTCGCCATGGCCCAGCGTGAGATCGGCCTGTCTGCCGGCGAACCGCCCACCACCAAGGGCTATCCCCCCACCGTCTTCGCCGAACTGCCGCGCCTGCTGGAACGGGCCGGGCCGGGTACGGGGGTGGGCACGATCAGCGGCCTGTTCACGGTGCTGGTCGAAGGCGGCGATATGGAAGAACCCATCGCCGACGCGGTGCGCGGTATCCTGGACGGCCATATCGTGATGGAGCGCAAGATTGGCGAGCGCGGTCGTTACCCCGCCATCAACATCCTGCGTTCCGTCAGCCGCACCATGCCGGGCTGTAACACGCCCGAACAGAATGCCCTGGTCGGCAAGGCGCGGCGCATGATGTCGGCCTATTCCGACATGGAGGAAATGATCCGTCTGGGCGCCTACCGCAAGGGCAGCGACGCGCAGGTGGATGAGGCCATCCATTACAATCCAGCCATTGAGGCCTTCCTGCGCCAGGGCAAGGGGGAGCGCAGCACCCTTGACCAGGGCTATGCCGAACTGGCGGCCATCCTGGGCGGGGCCGGCTGATGAAGGACCTGAAACCCCTGATCCGCCTGAACCAGCGGGAGGTAGATCAGCGCCGCCGCGTCGTGGTGCAGCTTCAGGAAAGCCAGGAACGGCTGGCGGCGGAACGGGACCAGTTCGAACAACAGGTCATCGTGGAGCGCGAGCTGGCCGCCACCGACCTGATGCTGGCCAAGTCCTATCCCGCCTTTGCCCGGCGGGTGGAGATGCTGCGCGAGGAATATGAACGCCGGGCATCCACCCTGCGCCTGGAGCTGGAGCGGGCCGAGGAGGCGCTGGCCGAGGCGTTCCGCGAGCAGAAGAAATTCGAACAGGTGCAGGAACAGCGCGATCTGGCCGCCAAGGAAGCCCGCCGTTATCGCGAAACCCAGATGTTCGACGAGGTCGCCTCCATCCGCTTTTCCCGACAGCGGGGGGCGGGGGAAGAGGGCGAGGGGTAATGCCAACGGTCAAAATTCTTGACCGTTGGTATCCGCGCCGCTCGTGCGGCGTAGCCAAGCCAGCGGATGCTGGCGCCGGCAATTGAGTGGCAGGAAAGATTGACAAAAGGTCAAGATTTCATGCCGATGGTATAAGTCGTCATTTAAGCTTCGCCAGACACTCCACCTCCAGCAGGGCGCCCAGCGCCAGACCGTTGGTCCCGAAGGCTGAGCGGGCGGGCAGGCGGTCGGGCTTGAAATAGGTGATGTAGATCTTGTTGAAGTCGCCCCACTGCTTCATGTCCGCCATCATGACGGTGCATTTGAAGACGCGGTCCATGGTCAGGCCGCGTTTTTCCACGGCGGCCTTGATATTCTCCATCACCTGCCGGGCTTGCGCCTCCATGCCCTCGGGCAGTTTCAGGGTGGCGTCGGTGCCCAGCTGTCCGGACAGGTAGAGAACCCCGTCCACCTCCACAGATTCGGAGAAGGGGGCGCCGGGAAAGGCCTTGTGGAAGGCCATGTCATCGGCCAGGGCCGGTGCCGTGGACAG
The DNA here is from genome assembly GCA_943369495.1 of Rhizobium sp. Q54. Classification (GTDB taxonomy): domain Bacteria; phylum Pseudomonadota; class Alphaproteobacteria; order Azospirillales; family Azospirillaceae; genus Niveispirillum. Next base: position 1,750 of record CALRNG020000366.1, on the reverse strand, counting down.
CCCGGCCAGCAGCAGGCCGGCGGCAAGCGCATGCTTCATCATTGTCGTTCCCTTCAACCCCAGACATCGCGCGCGAAGCGCAGGAAATTGCGGCCCAGGATCTTTTCCACCTGCGCCATTTTCAGCCCCTTGGCCAGCAGCAGGTCGGCCAGTTTCTGGAACTGTCCCGGCCCGCGCAGATCCATGATGAAGGGGGTAGTGGTGGCGCTTTCGCCTGCCGCCGCAATGCCCAGCTTCACCCGCTGCTCATTCTCCTTCCGCAGTTCCTCCATATAGGCGTCCATATCGTCATAGGAGGTGACATAGCCGTCGGTGCCGATGCCCACATGGTCCTCGCCAGCCACCTTCACGGCATGCACGATATGGGTGGCCACGTCATCGGCGGTGGCGATGCGGTCCTTGGCCAGGAAGGGCATGAAATAGATGCCGACAAAGCCGCCCTTGTCGGCCACGCCGCGCATTTCGGCGTCTGTCTTGTTGCGGGCCAGATCGGTGATGGCGCGGCAACCGGTATGGTTGACCGACAGGGGACGCGTCGCGGCCTTGATCGCGTCCAGGCAGGTCTGGCGGTTGGAATGCGACAGGTCGACCATGACCTTGTTCGTCTCGATCCGGGCCATCACTTCCCGTCCGAAGTCTGTCAGCCCCTGATCCTCCGGCATCAGGCTGCCAGACCCCAGATCGTTCTGGATATTGTAGGTCAGCTGCATGACCCGCACGCCCATATCGGCGAAGAGATCGACGCGGCTCACGTCCTTGCCAAACATGGCGGCGTTCTGGAACCCCATGATGATGCCGATCCTGGCCTCGGCCCGTGCCCGTTCGATATCGCCCGCCGTCAGGATCAAGGACAGATCGTCCGGCTGGTTGCGGATTTGCAGCAGGGTGGAGGCCGTCTCCCGCACGCTGAACTCAAACGGCTCCCCCGGTCCGGCGACCCAGCCGATGGTGCTGTTGACCGCATGCAGGCCCGACCGGCGGGCATCAATCAGCGCGCGCCGGTCGATCAGCAACTGCTGTGCCCGCGATGCCCCCTCCGGCGGCTTCACATTGGGATTGCCCAGCCCGCCCAGGGCATTGATGACCAGCATGTCGCGGATGCTGCCGGCGCCGAGGGGACCGGGGACGGGACTGGCGGCCTGTGCGGTGGCGGGCAGCAGGGTGGCGGCAGCCCCGGTCAGCAGGAGATGGCGGCGGGCAATGTCATTCATCCTGGGGCAGCTCCTGTGCCGTGATGGGGCGGTAGGACGCGCGGTCCAGCCGCGCACCCCGCTTCACCGTGAAACGGATTGATTTCAGGTTGTTCAGATCGGCCAGCGGATCCTTGGCCAGCACCACGAAATTGGCGAGCTTGCCGACCTCCACGCTGCCCATCTCCGCCTCCTGACCCAGGACACGGGCACCGTCCAGCGTGGCAGCGCGGATCACCTCTGCCGTACTCATGCCTGCGCGGGCATGCAGCAGGTCCAGCTCGTCATAGAGGGCGGGCCAGGGATGGGCGGCGGGGGGCAGGCCGTCGGTGCCGGTGACAAGGGTGACGCCTTCCCGTCGCGCCTGCGCCGTCAGGGCCGCCGCGACCTCCAGGGTGCAATAGGGCCGGGGCTTCATGTCGGGCTTGGCGGCCAGCCGCTTATCATATTCCTGATAAACGCGCAGGGTGGCGTCCAGGATGATGCCCCGTTTCGCCATATCCTGGAACAGGGCCGCCATCTCGGGATTATCGCCACCCTTCAGCCGATCGATCTCCACC
>CALRNG020000365.1:0-4458 GCA_943369495.1 Rhizobium sp. Q54 | reverse complement strand
CGTGGAAACCCAACTTGTCCGTCAGAATCGCGGCCTTTTCCGCTGACCCGGCCAACCCGACTACGCGGCAGCCACGCAGGCGGGCGATCTGTCCAGCCACACTGCCCACCGCCCCGGCGGCGGCAGAGATGACCACCGTCTCTCCGGCCTTGATCCGCCCGACATCATGCAGCCCGACATAAGCCGTCAGGCCCGACGGGCCGAGGGCGCCGACATAGTGCGACAGGGGGATATCGTCGCTGACATTCAGCTTTTCCAACAGGATGGTTTCCGCCGACAGGATCGAATAATCCTCCCAGTGGGTCAGGCCCCAGACATGGTCGCCGGGTGTGAACCCCTCCAGGTTGGATACTTCCACGACGCCCAGTGACGGACCCCGGATGACGCCGCCCAACGGGATCGCCTGGAAGTAATTATCCTTGCCGTCCAGCCAGCCGCGAATGGCCGGTTCCATGGAGAAATACAGGTTGCGTACCCGCATTTCCCCCGCACCCGGTTGCGGGACCGCTTCTTCAGTCAGGGCAAAGTCGCTGGGCTGCGGATTGCCCGAAGGGTGCGCACGCAGCGTGATGCGGCGATTGGATACCATCAATCAGGCTCCCTCAAAAAAAGAAGAACCCTGGCCGCGGCCTCAAGTGGCCCCGGCCAGGGCTGGCATCAGAACTCGTATCCGAGCGAGATGCCATAGGTCCGGGGCTCGCGCCCGGAGGAGAAGGACCAGAGCCCGGCGACGGTGAAGGCGGCGTTGGGGCCACGATCATCGAACAGGTTGCGGCCATAGAGCGTGACCTTGCCCTTATTGTCGCCCACATCGAAGTTGAAGGTGGCCGACGCATCGAACAGGTTCTGCTTGTCCGACCGCACGCGCGGATCGTTGGACAGAACCTTTACGTTCCCCGACGCATCCACCTGTGTGGCGCCCAGGGAAATCTGCTGGTCATAATCGCCGATGTAGCGATAGCTGCCGCTGAACACCAGATCGCCGGCATCCAGCGGCACGGTATATTCCGCCGTCAGCGAGCCGGTGACGTCGGGCGAGTAGATCATGTTGACATCGGAATAATCGAACCGCACCAGGCGGCCGGCGGCATTGGGGGCCGTGGTGATGAAGCCGCTGAAATTGCTGTCCTGGATGCCCAGCGAGGCTGTTACCTTGAAGGCATGGCTGACGCGGGCCGTGACATCCAGCTCAATGCCCTTGATCTTGGCGCTGCCGACATTGGTGACGATGGTTTCGTTACCCGTGCCGATGGTCGTCGGAATGGTCGTGTTCTGTTGCAGGTCGCTGTAGTCCGACACATAACCGGCCAAATTCACCTGCAAGCGGTTTTCCAGCAGCGCGCTCTTGATACCCGCCTCATAGCTGTCGACCGTTTCCGGGCCGAACGGCGTGGTGGAGGAGACCAGGGTCTGACCACGGCTGGAGAAACCACCCGAACGGTAGCCGCGCGACCAGGATGCATAAAGCATGTTGTTGTCATCGGGGCGATAGTCCAGCACCACCTTCGGCGTGAATTTGCTTCCACTGTACTTGGCGTTAGGATACTGCGCGGTACCGACCTTGTTCACCTGCTGCTTTTCATCATGGGTCCAGCGACCGCCGCCAGACAGGCGCCATTGATCCGCCAGCTTCCAGTTGAAGTCACCGAACAGGGCGTAGGATTTGGCCCGACCAGTATTATATTGGTCCGCACCGGGATTGACAGCCCCGAACAGGCGGGTTGCCTGGAACAGGTCGAATTTGCTCTCGTAATAGAAGCCACCGACCACATAGTCGAAGCTGTCGGTCAGGTTACCGGCGCCGCGCAATTCCTGGCTGAACTGCCAGTAATCCTGAATGCGGTTGGTATAGTAGAGGTCGGCCGAGGAGGCGTCGAAATCCTGGGTCTGGCCCTCATCCGACGTGCGGTAGCCGGTGACCGAGGTGAAGTCGATGCCGTCGGTATCCAGATTCATCTCCAACGTTGCCGCCGGGGACTTGTAGTTGGAATGGGCAGGGCTGTTGAAGACGGTGTAGAGATCGCCACGGGTATTGCGGTTGCACTGATTGGCCGGCACGAAGGCGCAGAACACCTCGCCCGTCTTGGAGATGTTGGAATTGACGGGATCGAAATCCTGCACCTGCTTTTCCAGTGTCAACAATGCTTCGAAATTGTCGGTGGGGGTCAGCAGAAAGCTGGCGCCGAAATTCTCGTTGTTGTTGCCGCCCACCCGCTTGCCGGTGATGCCCTGCCGGTAATAACCGTCACTTTCATTGTGGAAATAGAAGAACTTGGCGGCCAGCTTGTCCTGGATCAGGCTGGTATTGAGGATGGCCCGCGTGGCCCAGGTATTGTACTTGCCATAGCTGAATTCGACCTTGCCCCCATTTTCCCCCGTCGGACGGGAACGGCGGATATTGATCACGCCGCCAATGGTGTTGCGACCGAACAGCGTGCCCTGCGGGCCGCGGAGCACCTCGATACTGTCAATGTCGAAGAAATCCAGGAAGGCGCCGGTGCTGGTGCCGATAAAGACACCATCCACAACAATGGCCACCGTCGGATCAAACGACTTCTCGACATCGGCGAAGGAAAGGCCGCGGATGGAGACATTGGCGGCGGCCGCACCGGAATTCTGCTGCGTGATCAGCACATTGGGGGCGGAACCCATCAGGTCGCCGATATTCAGCGTCGCCTTGCTTTCCAACTGCGCCGGGGTGATGGCCGTGACGGCCAGCGGCGTCTCCTGCAGGGTTTCAGACCGGCGCCGGGCCGTCACGATAATCTCTTCCAGCGCTTCAAGCTGGGTGCCGGATGCGCTCCCAGGGGCCTGGGCCAGGGCCGGCGGCGCGCTGAAGGCGGCCAGGGCCGCAGCGGCCAGCAGGGTGGAGCGGAAGGCGGGTGCGCAAGCCATGGTGAAAATCCTCCCTGTGGATGTCTTCTTTTTGTGGGCTTGTAGGCAGCGACTCTTATGGGCGGTGCACCGGTTTCGGTGTGTTAGAGCGTCTGTGCACTCCTGCCCAAAAGTGATGATTGATGAGTCATTAATCACTATATTCGCGGCCCTTTCCTGCGTCAATCCACCTTTGCATTCCGCCTGTCGATTTATCGACGAAATCCGATCCGAAATCGGGCGCGGGCAAACAGCGCAGACGGTTGAGAGCCGGGCTTGACAGGTCGGTGATGCACCATTCAAATGACTGTCGAATCATAAATCATAGACATCCGCCATGGGCGACCGTTGCTGCGGCCCTGTGGCGGGTCCATCATGGAGGAAGACGTGACCCTGATCGATATTCCCACCCGCAACCTGGCAACGGCCGAAGCCCTGTATGGTGCCACCGCGACCGGCAACTGGGCGCTGGCCGAATCCATGCTGTGCGAGGATCTGGTGATCACCGAGGCGGAGACGCTGCCATTCGCCGGAACCTACAGCGGCAAGGGCGCGCTTCAGGAGCTTTACGCCAAGGTTCTGGGCACATCGCTGGGGCAGGCGACAATTGCCGTGAAGAACAAGATGGCGGCGGGCAATAATGTCGTCTATCTGCTGGAACTGGTGCCGCCCGTGGGTGCGCCGCTGGAGCTGGTGGAAGTATTCCACTTTGCCGATGACGGGCGCGTCTCGAAGATCCAACCCTATTATTATAACAGCGCCGCCGTCACCGCCGCCGTCAACGAGGCCAACAGCGGTAGCTGACAGAGGGGTGGGGGTGAAGGTTGCTGCCGCGACGCGGCACCGATCTTCGCCCGCTGCCCGATTTATAAAGGGGCAGGGGCCCAGGCCAGGGGCAGGCTGTTCAACGCCCAGACGCTTTCGGTCGCCGTCGTGATCTGGCTTGGATCGCTGATATGCCATTCCGGCACCCGCGCGGCCCATTCCTCCAGCGCGATGCGGATTTCCGTGCGCGCCAAGTGCATCCCGGCGCATGTATGCGGACCCGTGGAGAAGCTGAGCGACCGTTTTGTGGCGCGGGCAAAGTCAATGTGGTGCGGATCGGCGTGCATGTTGCCATCGCGTGAAGCCAGACCCAATGGCAACTGGATCAAATCGCCCTTGGCGATGGCCACCCCGTGAAAGTCCATATCGCAGGTCGCATAACGGAACGTATTGACGACACCGAAGGCGCGAATGAATTCATCCGCCGCCGCGGGGACAAGGCGCGGATCGTTACGAAGTGCTGCCTGCAGTTCCGGTCTGAACGCCAATTCACGAAACACGAAGCCCAGAACGGAGGTCACGGTATCCAGGCCACCGGCAAACAGCATGAAACACAGACCGAGCAGCCGTTCGTCGGGAATCGGTGCCCCGTCCAACTGATAAGAGATCAGGTAGGACACGATATCATCGCCCGGCGCACGCCGCCGTTCTTCGATCAGGTCCAGCAGGAAGGCCTTGATGGATGCCGCCGCCGCGCCGCGCACCTGCATGTCGGCCCCCCGCAACAGGTCATCTTCCCAGGCGATGAACGTGGCCATC
>CALRNG020000364.1:0-4472 GCA_943369495.1 Rhizobium sp. Q54 | reverse complement strand
CATCCGCCTGCATCAGTTGACAGCGCACCCTTGGTCGGGGACAAGCTAGCACCCGTCGACCGTAAGCCTGAGACGCTGTTGAAAATGCATCCTTCCCGGACCTATCGCCGCCTGCTCCTATCCACGGTGCTGGCTATCGGCCTGTCGGGTGCAGCGCTGGCGCAGCCGGCGCCGGTTGCCGGCAACGCGGACAAGGCGACGGGCCAGCCCGTGCTGCTGTCCGCCGATACCGTCGATTATGACGAGGACCTGGGCATCATCACGGCCCGGGGCAAAGTGGAGTTGTCGCAGGGCGGGCGCTTGTTGCTGGCTGATACGGTCAGTTTTTCGGAAAAGACCAATGTCGTTACCGCGTCCGGCAATGTCTCCATCCTGGAGCCAACGGGCGAGGTGATGTTCGCCAATTACACCGAGCTGACGGACGACCTGCAGCAGGGCTTCGTGGATCAGGTCCGCATCCTGCTGTCCGATAATTCCAAATTCGCGGCGTTGCAGGGGGAGCGGCGCGAAGGCCGCTATACCCGCATGGAGAACGCCGTCTACTCCCCGTGCGAGCTGTGCGCGACCGACCCGACGCGCCCGCCCATCTGGCAGATCCGTGCCGCCCGCATCACCCATGATCAGCAGGCGCACGACGTCTATTACCGCGATGCGACGCTGGAAGTGGCAGGCGTGCCCGTCTTCTGGCTGCCCTTCTTCGGCCATCCCGACCCCACGGTCGAACGGCGCAGCGGCTTCCTGACGCCGGGCGGCGGCATCAGTTCCGACCTGGGCACCTATGCAAGGCTCTATTATTTCTTCGACATTGACGAGAGCAAGGATTTCACCCTGGAGGTGACGCCCAGCACGGAGGACGGTCTGCTGCTGGGCGGAGAATACCGGCAGCGCTTCGCCACCGGCTCCGTCACCCTGTCAGGCAGCGCCGTCTACACCGACCGGGCGCGGGAAACGACCGCCGGCGTGGTGGAGAAGAAGGAATTCCGGGGCCATATCTTCGGCACGGGCAGGTTCGACATTGATGAGAACTGGCGTTGGGGTTTTGACGCACGGCGCGTGACCGATAACACCCATCTGCTGCGCTATGATTATAGCCGGGAAGACATCCTGGCCAGCCGGGGCTTTGTCGAACGGTTCGCGGGGCGCGACTATCTGGCGCTCAACGTCTATGATTTCCAGGATCTGCGCCCCGGCAATCCGGAGGAGGAGCCGGTCGTCCTTCCCATGGTCACCTACAGCGCGCTGGGCGAACCGGGTGGTCTGCTGGGTGGGCGCTGGTCGGCGGATGCCGGGTTCCTGTCGCTGCTGCGCTCCTCCGGGAATGATACCCGCCGTGTCTCGTCGGCCGCCGGCTGGCGCCGGGATGACATTACTGGCTTCGGTCTCGTCTCCGTGCTGAAGGCAGAGGCGCGAGCCGATGGTTACTGGGTGTCGAACCTGCGCCGGGCTGACGGCACCGTCGAACCCGATGACAAGGTGCGTTTTCGCGCCTTCCCGCATGCCGACTGGACCGTCTCCTATCCGCTGGCGCGCCAGGATGCCACGGTACAGACCCTGGTCGAACCGATGGTCATGCTGTCGGCGGCCCCGAACTATGACAATAATTCCAACATCCCGAACGAGGATAGCCAGGATATCGAGTTCGATTACACGAACCTGTTCCGCGCCTCACGCTATCCCGGCATCGACCGGCTGGAGGGCGGGCAGCGCCTGACCTATGGTGTCAAGGCGGGGCTATACGGGTTCGGCGGAGGTTCCTCGACCCTGTTCTTAGGACAGAGCCAGCGGCTGGAAGGCGATGCGGATTTCCCCGGCGGGTCCGGCCTGCGCCGCCGCACGTCCGATGTGGTCGGCAAGTTGGAGCTGACGCCCAGCCCCTGGATGGATATCTCCTACTCCTTCCGCCTGGACAGCGAGACAGGGGCACAGCGCCTGCACGACGTTTATGGCGTGTTCGGTCCGTCGCAGTTCCGGGTTTCGGGGTCCTATGTCTATCTGGACAAGCTGACGCAGGATGGCGGCCTTGCCACCCGCAACCGCGAGGAACTGACGGTAGGCATTTCGTCCGCCCTGACCGACCGCTGGTCCGTCGGGCTGGCGCACCGGCGCGATCTGGCGCCCGGCGGCGGCCCCGTCCTGTCCAGCGCCACCATCACCTATCAGGAAGAATGCCTCACCTTCTCGCTGGTGGCGGAACGCGACAATACGCGGCGGACCGGTATCGACCGCGGCGACCGCGTCTTCTTCCGCGTGGCCTTCAAGAATTTGGGCGAGTTCATGAGCCCCGCCCTCTCCGGCTCCGTCTTCGGCCAGCAGGACCGCTGATGGACCAGCCGACGATCAGCGATGATGACCTGTTCCGTTGGCTGGGCTTCCTGGAGGATTATGCCCGCGATTGGGACCGGGCGTTTGAGAACCGGCCCGGCTATTTCACGCAGGAATATTGGTATCTGTTCGTGGGCTGCACCATTGGCTATTGGCGCGGATCGCCGTTGACCGTCAGTGCCGCCTGCCAATCCATGAAAAGCGGGTCCAACCGCACCCGCGAGGACCGGATCAAACGTGCCGTCGACGATGGTTATCTGGAAAAACGCCGCGCCGACCTGGATGGCCGCAATGCCCTGGTCGTGCCGACGCCGAAGCTGGAACAGGTGATCCGGGGGCATTTCCAGCGCACCTTGCACATGGCCCGGCAATCCATCGGGCAGTCCATTTAATACACTTCACTCATGTAATATACGGTACATCACATATCAGCCGCGTAAATTCACCGATTGTCCATATCCGATCCCCACTTCACTCTTTGCCGTGACAGCAATCCAGGGCAGGATCGGCCAACGACCGCCCGATGAGTGATATGGACCCGATTGTGACAGGACAGGACGCGCCCGGCGCCTTCATGGTGCGGCTGGCGGGCATTGCCAAGACGTTCCACGGCAAGGATGGCCAGGCCGTAACGGCCCTTGCCGGCATCGATCTTGATATCCCACAGGGCGGTATCACGGCCATTGTCGGACCCAGCGGGGCTGGGAAAAGCAGCCTGTTGCGCGCTGTCAACCTGTTGGAACGGCCCGATGCCGGCACCGTCATCGTGGGTGACCGCGACCTGACCAGCCTGGATGAGGAGGCGCTGCGCCGCGCCCGGCAATCGATCGGCATGATTTTCCAGCATTTCAATCTGCTGGCCAACCGGACGGTTGCCGGCAATGTCGCCCTGTCGCTGGAACTGGCGGGCTGGCCGGCGGCGAAGATCGTCCCCCGCGTGGCCGAACTGCTGGACCTGGTCGGCCTGACGGACAAGGCGACGCACTATCCCGCTGCCCTGTCGGGTGGACAGAAGCAACGGGTGGGCATCGCCCGCGCGCTGGCCCCCAATCCGCAGCTGCTGCTGTGTGATGAGGCGACATCGGCCTTGGACCCTGAAACCACGCGCCAGATCCTGGCCCTGATCCGCAAGATCAACCGGGAGCTGGGGCTGACCGTCCTGCTGATCACCCATGAAATGGCGGTCGTGCGGGAGGTTGCCGATCAGGTCGTGGTTCTGGAGGCTGGCCGCATCATTGAACAAGGGCCGGTGGCCCAGGTCTTCGCCCATCCGCAACATCAGACGACACGCCGCTTCCTGCTGGGGGAAACGGGCACGGAACTGCCGGCCTCCCTGGCCACCCGCCTGTCGCCTACGCCCATCGCCAATGGCGTCACCCTGATCCGCCTGCATGCCGTGGGTGATCTGGCCGCCTCCCCGCTTCTGTCCGATCTGGGGGCCGCCGGTATCGGCGCGCGTCTGGTGGCAGGAAGGGTGCAGCCGCTGGGCGAACAGCCCTTTGCCGGCCTGATCGCTGGCCTGACGGGCGATGCCGACGCCATCGACAACGCCATCCACCAATTGCGCGCCCATGGCGCGGAGATCGAGGTTCTGGGCCATGTCGCCACAGATGCTGTCACTGCTGGCTGACGCCACGGTTCAGACCCTGCTGATGGTTGCGGTGGCGGGCGGGCTGGCCACGCTGGCCGGCGTGCCGCTGGGCTTGTTCCTGGCCCTGTCGGGGTCGGGCGACCTGCTGCCCAAGCCGGCCTTGCAGCGCACGGTCGGGCTGATCGTGAATGCCACCCGATCTACCCCCTTCATCATTCTGGTGGTGGCCATCGTGCCGCTGACGCGGCTTTTGACCGGCACCTCCATCGGCACCGCCGCCGCGACGGTGCCCCTGACGCTGGCCGCCATCCCCTTCATCGCGCGTGTGGTGGAAGGGGCGGTGCGGGAGGTGGATCACGGCCTGCTGGACGCCGCCCGCGCCATGGGGGCGAAGCCAGGTCAGGTGGTGACGAAAATCCTGCTGCCGGAGGCGCGGGCCGGCATCGTGCGCGGCCTGACGCTGGCTGCCGTCAATCTGGTGGGCTATTCCGCCATGGTGGGCGCGGTTGGCGGAGGCGGCCTGGGTGATCTGGGCATCCGCTATGGCTATCAGCGCTTC
>CALRNG020000363.1:0-4475 GCA_943369495.1 Rhizobium sp. Q54 | reverse complement strand
GGATGAGCTGAGCACCGGCCTGCTGCGCGAGGCGGCGACCCTGCGCGGCATGGCCGAAAACTTCCTGGCCGTCACGCTGGACCGCCGCTTCCCCAACCCGCTGCTGCGCGCATTGCTGGCGCAGCGGCGTTAATCCAGCGTCTGGCGATAGCGCTTCACGGCCAGGACCGACACGGCCAGCAGGAAGACCAGCATGGGCCAAAGGTCGGGCCAGACTTGGGGGAAGCCGCTGCCTTTCAGCATCACGCCGCGCACCACGCGCAGGAAATGCGTCAGGGGCAGCCCCTCCCCGATGACCTGCGCCCAGGCGGGCATGCCCCGGAAGGGGAACATGAAGCCGGACATCAGGATGGACGGCAGGAAGAAAAAGAAACTCATCTGCATGGCCTGCAATTGGTTGCGGGCCAGGGTGGAGAAGAGGAAGCCCACGGCCAGATTGGCGGTGATGAAGATGACCATGCCGCAGATCAGCGCCAGCGGATTGCCCAGCATGGGCACCCCGAACAACAGCCGCGCCGCCCCCATGATCACGATCACCTGCACCGCCCCCACCAGAATGAAGGGTGCCAGCTTGCCCAGCATCACCTCTGTCGGGCGCACGGGCATGGCCAGCAGGTTTTCCATCGTCCCCCGCTCCCGCTCCCGCGTGACGGCAAGGGCGGTCATGATGATCATGGTCATGGTCAGGATGGTACCCATCAGGCCCGGCACGATGTTATGCTGCGTCAGGCCTTCCGGGTTGTAGCGGCGATGCACGCGCAGCTCCACCGGCCCCGGCGTGGGGGCCAGGGTGGAAAGCGGGCCTGTCAGGGTCGCGACCATCACACTGTCGATGATGCGTTGCAGGGCGCCGACGGCATTGCCCGTGGCGGCCGGGTCGGTGGCGTCGGCCATGATCAGCAACGACGGGCGCTCGCCGCGCATCAGGTCGGTGCCGAAGCCGGTGGGGATTTCCACGGCGAAGTGCACCTTGCCCTGATCCAGCAGCAGGTCCAGCTGTTCCGGGCTGTCGGCGGTCAGGGTCAGTTCGAAGTAATTGCTGGTCTGCAGGGCGCTGATGATAGCGCGGCTGAACGCGCTGTTATCCTGGGACAGGACGGCGGTGGGCAGATGCTTGGGATCGGCATTGATGGCGAAGCCGAACAGCGTCAGTTGGATCAATGGAATGCCGACCATCATGGCGAAGGTCAGCCGGTCGCGCCTCATCTGGATGAACTCCTTGATGATGATCGCGATCAGCCGGGTGGGGGAGAAGCGGGGAGACAGGGTACTCATGCCGCTTGCCCTCCCTTGGGTGCCGTGGCCTGGAAATTGTCGGGCACCGATCCCATCAGATGGATGAAGGCATCCTCCAGCGTGGGGTCGCCGCGCCGCCAGTCCAGCCCCGCCTGACCCTGGAAGCCGGCGACCGTGGCGTCCAGGGCGGCGGCGTCAGGCCCGCTGACATGCAGGGTATTGCCGAAGGGGGCGATCATGCTGACGCCGGGCTGTCCCCGCAGCGCACGGTCCAGGGCCGTGATCCGCTCCGTCGGGCCGGAGACATGCCAGGTGGACAGGCCGGACCCGGCCACCACCTCCTCCACCGTTCCATCGGCCAGCAGCCTTCCATAGGCGAGGTAGGCGATGCGGTGACAGCGCTCCGCCTCATCCATGTAATGGGTGCTGACCAGGACAGTCATGCCTTCGGCGGCCAGGGCGTGGATCTCGTCCCAGAATTCGCGCCGCGCCTTGGGGTCCACGCCTGCCGTCGGTTCATCCAACAGCAGCAGGGCGGGGTCATGCAGGATGCAGGCGGCCAGCGCCAACCGCTGTTTCCAGCCGCCCGACAAGGTGCCCGCCAGTTGATCCCGGCGATGGGCCAGGCCCAGCCGGTCCAGGGCCGCGTTCACCCGCCGGGGTCGATCGGCCAGGGCATAGAGGCGGGCCACGAAATCCAGGTTCTCCTTTATGGTCAGATCCTCATAGAGGCTGAATTTCTGGGTCATGTAGCCGACCCGCTGCTTGATAGCCCAGGCGTCGCGGCGGATATCGAAGCCCAGGCAGGTGCCTTCCCCGGCATCGGGGACCAGCAGGCCGCAGAGCATGCGGATGGTGGTGGTCTTGCCGCTGCCATTGGGCCCCAGGAAGCCATGGATGCGCCCCTTGCCCACGCGCATATTGACATTGTCGACCACCGTCCGGTCGCCAAACCGCTTGGTCAGGCCGCGCACATCGATGGCGATGGCGGGATCGGCTTCCTTCATGGTGCCGGCTCCGCCGAAACCGGCTGTCCGGGGGAGAGTGCGGCGGGATCGGGCGTCAGCGCCGCTTCCACCCGATAGACCAGCTTGGCGCGGGTATCGCGGCTATAGATGACGGGTGGTGTGTATTCGGCCTCTGCCGCGATGCGGGTGATGCGGGCCGACAGGCCGGGCTTGCAGCCGTCACAACTGACGGCGAGCGTGCCGCCCGGTGTCAGGGCGGATCGACGCCTTTCCGGCACGAACAGCACCAGCTTCACCTGACCAGGCGGCAGCAGGCTGACCACCACGCCGCCGGCGGGTGCCCATTCGCCGGGCCGGCGCACGATATCATCGACCAATGCGTCTGTCGGGCTGTCGATATGGCGCTGCGACAAGCGCCATTCGGCCTGGGCCAGGGCGGCGCGGGCGGCGGCCACCGCTGCTTCGGCTGCTGCCACCTGATCGGGGCGGGCAGGCAGGCGGGCCGTGGCCAGTTGCGCGCTGGCCTGTTCCAGACGGGCCACGGCCTGCGCGGCGGTGGATTGCGCCTGTTCCAGGCGGGACCGGGCCGCGACATTATCGGCTTCCAGCGATTTCTGGCGTTCCAGATCCTGACGCGCCAGTTTCAGGGCGGCAGCGGCCTGCCGCCGCTGTGCCTCCAGGCCCGCAATCTCCTCCGCCCGCGCGCCCAGGCGGCGGTCGGCCAGGGCGGCTTCGGCCTGCGCCAGCCCAGCCTTCGCCTCGGCCAATGCCGCCTGTGCGGCGGTATCGTCCAGGGTGAACAGGCGCTGGCCGGCCTTGACCATTGTGCCCTCCGCCACCGGGACGGCACCAATCCAGGCGGCCTCCGGTGCGGCGATGCGCAGATAGTCACCCTCGACATATCCCTGGAGGGGGCCTGTGTCACTGGACGGGCTGCAGGCGGCAAGGGGGAACAGCAGGGCAAGGGGAAGCAGGCGGCGGATCACGGGGCACCTCCGGTGCGCGGTCCCATGGCACCTGCGGTGCCGGCTGGGGCTTTGATGGAAGTCAGGAACAGGTCGGCATGGGTGGAGAGCAGCCGGTCGATCGGCATCGGCGTTTCCTCCACTGGTGCGAAAGTGGTCTGCCACAGGGCGGTCAGCACCACGGGGCCCATGAAAAGCCGGGCCAGGATGTCCAGGTCGGGCAGGGGTCGGAACTCCCCCTTCTCCACCCCTTCGCGGAACAGGGCGGTCAGCAGCGCCTGACCGCGTGCAATCACCTCCCGCCGGTAAAAGCGGGCCATGTCGGGGAAGTTCCCCGCCTCCGCCAGCACCAGTTTGGGGATGGCGACCAGCCGTGGATCGGCCAGCACCTGGCCCAGCATGGACAGGATGGCCCGCAACTTCGCCTCCGCGCCAAGGCCCGCCATGCCGACGGACAGTTCAAGTGTGGCGATGCGGGGCAGCAGGGTTTCGCGCACCAGTGCCTCAAACACCGCCTCCTTGGAGGGGAAGTAGAGATAGAAGGTGCCCTTCGCTACACTGGCGCGGCGCGCGATATCCTCCATCCGGGTGGCGGCGAAGCCCTTTTCCACAAAGCAATCCAGGGCGGCGGCCAGCAGTTCGGCGGGCCGCGCCTGTTTGCGCCTTGTGCGGGGGCGGGCTTCGTCCGTCACGGCAGATCTCTAATAACTGAATGGTCAGTCATTAATATGATCGCCCGACGCCTGAGTCAAGGGTTGCAGCCAATGCTATCGATACCCACTAAAAATCACGCTTGAATGTTTCGGCCTTGGTCACGTATGCCACGATTCATTGCAGTAACTATTTGCTTTTAAAGAAATTTCAGCGTCTTCTGACTCTCGCCTAACAAATAAATGCCGAACCAACGAGTGAGGCCGACCATGGACAACAAAGCCATAGAACGTGAAGAACGCCTGGCCTTTGTGGGGATTGATGCCGGTGTGCGCGCCACGCTGGCCGAGGCGCGACCCCGGATCGCCGCTGCCCTGCCGGGCATCATCGACGCCTTCTATGCCGATCTTCGGCACTGGCCGGAGATGATGAAGATGTTCCGCAATGACGGTGTCCTGCGCCATGCCCGCGACCGGCAGCTGGAACATTGGCTGAACCTGTTCACGGGCCGCTTCGATGAGGGCTATTTCAGCAGTGTGAAGGCCATTGGCCGGGTGCATTCCGTGCTGGGGCTGGAACCGCGCTGG
The DNA here is from genome assembly GCA_943369495.1 of Rhizobium sp. Q54. GTDB lineage: Bacteria > Pseudomonadota > Alphaproteobacteria > Azospirillales > Azospirillaceae > Niveispirillum. The sequence continues at coordinate 68 of CALRNG020000363.1, read as the reverse complement.
TATCTGGGCGCCTATGCCACCACCCTGTCGCGCCTGTACAAGGCGCTGGTGACGGGGTCCAGCAGCCG
>CALRNG020000362.1:0-4480 GCA_943369495.1 Rhizobium sp. Q54 | reverse complement strand
CAGACCCATGATCGATACGCCCGACACGATATTGTCGGCGCGCTCGACCTCCACCATCGCGTCAAAATCGCCGGCCAGCTTCACGAACTTGGCGGCGGCGCGGGCATGCAGGCCGCGGCGGTTGCGGATGGTGACGGTGCGGGACAGTGCATCGGGCGGCAGGAGGCTTTCGCTCATCAGGGGCTTGGGTCCAGGTCGATGGTTAGAGCTGTTGTCGGTTTACCGGAAGCAGCTCCGGCGGCGACTGCCGACGCTCCGCCTGTGCGGCGTAAGCCCAAGCTGCGGATGCAGCATCGGCGATTGAGGAAAACGCCTCAGCCGTCCGACAGCAGGGCGGAGGCGACGTTTATATATTTGCGGCCCGCCTCCTGGGCGGCGGCGACGGCACTTTTCAGGTCGGCGCCCGTCTTCCGGATGGAGGCCAGCTTGATCAGCATGGGCAGGTTCATGCCGGCGATCACCTCCACCTTGGCGCGGTCCATGATGGAAATGGCCAAGTTGGACGGTGTGCCGCCGAACATGTCGGTCAGCACCACAACGCCGTCGCCGGCATCGCATTTGGCGACATCGGTCAGGATGTCGTTGCGGCGTTGCTCCATGTCGTCTTCCGGCCCGATGCAGACGGCGCAGACCTGTTTCTGCGAGCCCACCACATGCTCCATGGCGGCAATGAACTCCACGGCAAGGTTGCCATGGGTGACAAGGACCAAGCCAATCATGCGCTTTCCCTCAGGTTCGTGCCGGTGGCCGCCCGATCTTCGGGGACGGGCAGCACCTGCGCCTTGCGGTCGAGATCGCGATGCGCCTCGCCCACCTTGTATCCCCGCTCCTTCAGCCAGTTGGCCAGGAGATGGGTGGTGAAGACCGACCGGTGGCGGCCGCCCGTGCAGCCGACAGCGATGGTCAGATAATGCTTGCCCTCCCGCACATAGCGGGGCAGCAAAGGTTCCAGGAGCCGCGTCAGATTGCCGAAGAATTCCGGCCAGTCAGGATCGCGGGTGATGTAATCGGCCACCGGCTGATCCAGCCCCGTCAGGGGCCGCACGGCGGTGTCCCAATGCGGATTGTCCAGGAAGCGCACGTCGAAGACCAGATCGGCTTCTCGCGGGACGCCATGGCGATAGGCGAAGCTGGTCACGAAGATCGACAGGCCCGGCCCGCCATCCAGCCGGAACAGCCCCGTCAGGTGCCGGCGCGTGTCATGGACGGAGAAGTTGGTGGTATCCACCACCTCGTCCGCGGCCTCGCGCAGCGGCAGCATCAGCACGCGTTCGGTGGCGATCCCGTCCAAAACGGGGCGGTCGGCGGCCATCGGGTGGGGGCGGCGCGTCTCGGTATAGCGGCGCTGCAAGGCGTCGGCATGGGCATCCATGAACAGCAGCCGCATATGCAGGTCCGGGCGGGCGCGCAGTTCCGATATCTGGGCCAGCAGGGCCTGGGCGTTGAAATCGCGCGTCCGGCTGTCGATGCCGATGACCAAGGGTCGGTCATGCGGTTGGCTGACCAGCGGCTGCAACAGCGACAGGCGCAGATTATCCACCGCCTCATAGCCCATATCCTCCAGGCATTTCATGGCGGTGGACAGGCCACCCCCCGACATGCCGGTGGCAACGACGATGGGCAGGCGGCCATCGGGACCCAGCGCGCTGGCCTCGCTCATGCCCGGCCCCCGTGCGCGCCCTGGGCAGCGGCCACCAGCCCGCGCCAGGCACTTTCCCCCGGCACCAGCGGCCAGCCGCGTGCCAGTGCTGCCATGGCCAGACGCAGCTTGGCCGGCGTGGAGACATGGAACGGGTTCAGGCGGATGCGGGGCAGGGCGATGCCGGCAATGATCTCAAATCCAGGATCGGGCAATCGCTCGCCCGCGTCGCCCAGATCGACGATCAGGGCCACGGGTGCGGTATCAATGGCGGGTACCGGCAGCACACCCAGGCCCCGCACCTCCATCAGCCCCGCGATAGGCAGCGGACAGCGCGCGATCAACCCGCCCTTGCCGTCGGTCAGCAGATCGACCCGGTCATCAGCCACCAGCCGCGCGCCTTCATCGACCAGACGCAGGGCCAGGTCGGACTTGCCCGCCCCCGACGGACCCCGCAGCAGCAGGGCCGTACCGTCAATGGCGACACAGCTTGCATGTATCTGGACCATGATCACCAACACATGGGATCAGACGTCCGGGCGGGCAACATCCCGCCACCCATCCGCGCCATGTTCCGCCATCCCGGTCATCCCGCCCGATTTCGAATGGAATACCCTTCTTAGCAAACGCGGGAGCGGGGAGCGAGGGTAATCGGTAGGGGGTGTCTGCGCTGGTCATTGCAGGCGGGTGCTCAAGGACCCATAATTTTGCGTGCGGGAACAAAATAACCGGGCGGCCGGCGAATTCGTCTTGCTACCTGTTACGCATCCGTAAAAAACCCTTGGAATGCAAGGCGAGTATCGCTAGGGTCCGCAGCGGACGGCAGCAGCGCGTGGGGCGCCTGCCGTGGCAAAGCCCTCGGACCGGGGCTTATGCGTCCCAGGGCAGGGTGATCAAACGCCGCCCGAACAGGTCAAGGCCGACAAGACGGATAAGACGGGACGGCATGGTGTCCGAGGGGCTTCGATAACCAGGGGCCGAGCATATAGCGAATGAGACAGGGACCCAATAATCAGCAGCAGCGGCGGCGTGGCCGCGGTGGCAATGGCGGTGGCGGTAACGGCGGCGGCAATAATGGTGGCGGTGGCAATCGCCGTCAGAACATGCCGCTGCGTCACCAGAATTTCGACAGCAGCGGCCCGGATGTGCGTATCCGTGGCAATGCCTTCCAGGTCTATGAGAAGTATCAGGCCCTGGCGCGTGATGCCCATACGTCCGGTGACCGAGTGGCTGCGGAAAACTACCTGCAGCATGCCGAGCATTATTACCGCATCATCTGCCAGATCAACGAACAGGAAGGCCGCGCCCGCCAGCATGTGCCGCGCTATGACGGCGATGAAGGCGAAGGCGGCGATGACGGCATGGGCGACGGCGATCCCGGCGAAAGCGACCAGCCGGCGGCGTGATCACGGGTGGGGGCCTTGGCCCCCGCTTGTTCTTCTGTCATCCTGGCGTCCTGTCATCTGAAGGGATGCATCCGGTATGGCAGAAACCGCTTCGGCCTGGGGTAATCAGGCCGTCGATGATTGGCTTTTATCGCTGGCGGGCCTGCTGACGGCACCGGAATCGGTGCTGTGGTGGCCGGGTCTGGCCGTTGGCCTGATCGGGGCCGTCTGGTTTGGGCGGGACCGCGCGCTGTGGGGCCGGGCCGCCGATTACTGGCGCGAGCTGCCCATTGATGCCGGCTGCTTCATCGCCAATTCGGCCCTGCCGTTCCTGCTGTCGCCCTTTCTGTTTGCCCTGTCGGTAATCGCGGCGAAGGGGGCGGCGGCCTTTGTCGGGGCGTTGCTGGGCGGGGGTGATCTGGGTACACCAGATTGGCCGCTGCTGCTGCTGGCGGCCCTTGCCGCCTTTGTGGCCGGCGATTTCGCACTTTACTGGACCCACCGGCTGTTCCATGCGGTGCCGTTGCTGTGGCGCAGCCACCGGCTGCATCATGCCCCACCCGTCCTGACGCCGCTGACCGCCTTCCGCTTCTGGCCGTGGGAACAGGTGGTGCATCTGTCGGGCAATATGATCGGCCAAGGTTTGGGGCTGGGATTGGTGGCGGGACTGGCAGGGGCAGAGGTGCCGGCCCTGACCGTGCTGGGCGTCAATGCCTTTGCTCTGGCCTGGGGCCTGGCCTTCGCGCATTTGCGGCACAGCCCCGTGCCCATGCCGTTCCCGAGATGGCTGTCGGGCTGGCTGATCTCCCCCCATATGCACCAGCTTCACCATTCCATGGCTGACCAGCACCGCGACCGGAATTTCGGCACGGCGCTGGCCGTTTGGGACCGGATGTTCGGGACCCTTGCCCTGCCGGAAAAGGGGGAGCGGTTCCGGTTCGGGGTGGATACCAAGAGCCATGATCCAGGGCTCTTGGGCTGATCTGCCCCCGCATGCCCGCCCCGGCTTGGGCGCGCATTGACCCTTTCCGGGCTTTTCCCTAGGGTTGGCGCCTTGTTTTTCCTTCTTTGGTGACATGTGATGAGCAGCGAACAGGAACTGGCGCTTGGGGCGAAGGCTTGGCCGTTTGAGGAGGCGCGCAAGCTGGTGGCGCGTCTTGGTGGCAAAGCCCCGCCCAAAGGCTATGTCCTGTTTGAAACCGGCTATGGCCCGTCGGGCCTGCCGCATATCGGTACCTTTGGCGAGGTGGCGCGCACCACCATGGTGCGCCGGGCCTTTGAACGGCTGCTGCCGGGCGTGCCGACGCGCCTGTTCGCCTTTTCCGACGATATGGATGGGTTGCGCAAGGTTCCCGACAATGTGCCCAACCGCGACCTTCTGGCCCAGCATCTGGGCAAGCCGCTGACCAAGGTGCCCGACCCGTTCGGCAAGTTCGAAAGCTTTGGTCACCATAAC
>CALRNG020000361.1:0-4485 GCA_943369495.1 Rhizobium sp. Q54 | reverse complement strand
CCGCCTGCTGCGCCGGTCGGGCGCGCCCACCGACCTGCGCAGCGCCCGCATGAACGCCTTTGGCGGGTTTTTCAGCCGCCATGACCGCGAGCATGATTACCTGCTGGGCCGACTGCACGCCGCCGAACGCGTTGTCGATCTGGTCGTCGATGCCGGCGGCATGACCCTGTCGGAGGCGCGGATCAACGGTCTGAAACTGCGCGCCTTCCACACGATCCTGGTGGCCGAGGAAAAGCGCCTGGGCAAGGGCAACCGCGCCCTGGAACAGGTCCGCGCCTGGGTGGAGGCGTGTGGGTAATTGTTCCCTCAAACGGCGGGCGCCACCAGCCCCGGCAAGGGCAGCTCCGTCGTTTCCTTCACCGTGGACACGGCGATCATGCTGTTGATTTCGCGCACGCCCGGCAGCTTCGACAGCTTTTCAAAGAACAGGGCCTCATAGGCCTCGATATCCTTGGTCACGATGCGCAGCATGAAATCGACCTGTCCCATCAGCACGAAACATTCCTGAACCTCTGCGATGCGGCGGATGGCCTCGCGGAAATCGGTCAAGAGGTCACCGCTATGCGCCTCCAGCTTGACATGGCTGAAGATCAGGACGTTGAGGCCGATGGCCTTGCGGTCCAGCAGGGCCACGCGGCGCTTGATGATCCCGTCTTCCTCCAGCCGCTGGATACGGCGCCAGCAGGGGCTCTGGCTCAACCCCACCTTTTCCGCCACCTCCGCCGCCGTGGCCGACCCGTCGCGTTGCAGCTGATCCAGGATGCGCCAGTCAAGTCCATCCAGCGGCTTTGGCGGGTTCTGCATGATTAATCCTCATGTTTGCCATTTTGCGCATTACATCTGCACAAATTATCTCATCTGGACGAAACTTGCAAAGAAATGCCCCGGCGCTTGCCCTATGGTTATTGCACCGCACAAGCGGGAACCCATGGATTTGGAGCCGGAGATGAGCACCCAGGAACACCCCGCCAGCCTGACCGTCTATCGTGATCCTGCCACCGGCGCTCAGATCGCGCTGGCGGTGCATCGCGCGGCGGGCGGTGTGATTACCCCGGTGCCCTGGCAGAAACTACCCGGTGTCGGCCTGGATGAGGCCGTGGCGGCGGCGATGCGCGCGGCCCGGTCGACGCGCGCCTTTGCCATGCTGGTGCCCGCCGATGATGGCGGGTCGATGGCCGATCCGGTGGGCGTGCTGTCCCGCTGCTTTCAGCGGGCGGACCTGGACCGCTTGTCGGTCGGCCCTGAAATGCGCGGCGCCAGCAAGCAGGCCCCCGCTTCCGTCGCGGCGGAGTGAGCGCCATGACCAGCACTGCCGCCATGCCCGTCCTGGCCCCGCCCCCGGCGGAGGCCCGGCCCACCGATCCCAACCGCACCGCCTGTTTTGCGGTCCTGGCCGACCCCGATCCGGGTGCCCTGCCCCGCGTGCTGGAATTCTTCGCCAAGCGCGGGCTGGTCCCGGCCTCGGTCCAGGCCCGGCATTTCGAGGCGGAGGAATGCCTGCATGTCGATGTGCAGGTTCGCACCCTGACCCGCGATGAAAGCGATTATATCGCCCGTTGCCTGCGCGCCCAGCCCCTGGTGCGGCAAGTCCTGACCTCTGAACGCCACCGCGTGGTGGAGGCGGACGCGCTGTCGGCGTAGCGCGAATGAGTCTCTGTCAGGTCAATGTAGAATGATCCTATTTCGTCATCCCGGCGAAAGCCGGGACCCAGAGCGACGGGATCAAAGTTCGATGCCGCCCTGACCGATATTGTCGGCAGGTGGGGCACTTCGCCCCTGGGTCCCGGCTTCCGCCGGGATGACGAAGGATGGCGCGTCACTCATCCGCGCCACGATTCTCATACCCTCACGACGCGTTACGCAGGTCGCGGATGAAGCCGTCCAGTCGCTGATGCATGTCGGCTGACAGGCGTTCGGCGTCCTCTGCCGTGCTGTTGGTCTTGCCCACGGCCTCGGCGATACCGCCCGCCATGTCGGCCATGCGGCTGACCGTGGTGCCCAGCGAGGCAGTACGGGCCGACACGGTCTGGATGGAGCGGCTGATTTCCAGAACGGTGGCTTCCTGCTGCTGCACCGCGTCGGAGATCTCGCCGGCGCCGCTGTCCAGCGCCGTGACGGCATCGGCCACAGCGGCGATGGCGTCCACGGCGGCGCGGGTGGCGGCCTGGATCTCGGCGACCTGACGGCTGATATCCTCTGTGGCGCGGCCCGTCTGGGTGGCCAGGCTCTTCACCTCCGATGCCACGACGGCGAAGCCCTTGCCGGCTTCCCCGGCGCGCGCCGCCTCAATGGTGGCATTCAGCGCCAGCAGGTTGGTCTGGCCGGCAATATCGGCGATCAGCTGCACCACATTGCCGATGCCGGCCGCCGTCTGCGACAGGTCGGCAACCCTCTCCCGCACGCGCCCCACCTCATCCGCGGTACCCCGCGCCTGGGCGGCGGCACCGCTGGCAGTGCGCGCAACTTCGGCGATGCTGGCAGCCATTTCCTCCACCGCAGCGGCAACGGCGGCGGCATGGCCCGTGGCCTCATCCGCCTCGGACCGCGCCTCACCCGTCATGTCGCCGGTTCTGGCCACCGACCGGCCCAGCAGATCGGCCTCCTCCCGCAGGCTGCGGACGGCGGTGTCAAGGCGCCGGGTCATGCTTTCGACATCGACCACGAAGCGGTCGGCCAGACCCGTACGCAGGGCCACACGCTCAACCCGCTGCGCCTCGGCGGCCTGCTGTTGTTCGGCACGCAGGCGCTCTGTCTCCACCACGGCCGCCTCGGCCTTAGCGCGCGCATTTTCCGAGTAGAGGAAGGATTTCTCCAGGTTCCAGGACAGCCAGAGCAGCACGCCCGTTTCAACCACCACCACGAGGGCATGCACAATGACGCGCAGCAGGCTGCCCTGCCCGTCGGGGAAGACCAGGACTGGCAGCACGAAGGACAGTGTCAGGTGATGCACCGCCGTCACCCCCGCCGCCACCAGGATGACGCGCCAGTTGCAGAAGGCGGTCAGCATGGCCAGAACCGCGAAATACAGGAAATGCGCGTCGATCTGCCAGGGACCGGCAGAGGCAGCGACCACCACCGACACCTGCCCGATGGCCAGTACGGCGATCAGATAATCCATGGCAGGCCGGGCCATGCGCGTGACATAGGCGCCGGTGCCAATGGCGGCGATCAGGCCTGACAGGACCAGCGACATCAGCCAGCCCACCTCGCCTCGGATCAGGGAAACGAGCGTCAGCGGCACGCAAAGCCACAGGAAAGCCACGAACAGGGTCAAGGCGGCGGAACGGATACGGTCAATGGGTGACATGGGGCGGGAGCCTCCCTGTTTCGTGATGGTTGTTCTCAGGCGCCGCAAGAGACCAGCGCGCCCGACAGCAGCAGGGCCGGCAGACGGGACAGACGCGCAGCACTATCCTGATCGGGCACCTGCACCAGCCAGACCTGCGGGCCCAGCCCGGCCAGGGGGCCGCCATCGCGCAACTCCACGCCGGTATCCGCCAGACGGGCCAGCTGTGTCTCTGTTTCCTGCCAGGGGGGCAGCAGCACAACCAGGGTGCGGCCACTGGTCGGTACGGCGGAGGCCACGACCAGAAGCGGTGCAAACATTAGCAGGATCGCGGCCAGCAAAGCAGGCAATGTCGAGCGGGATAACATGTGTATGAGTAACAATCGATGAAGTGGCTTGGCCCCTGCCGTGCCGATGGAATGACAGGAGCAGTTAAAATGGATTAAGCCGTCCTTTTGTCCAGATCGCTATATGCATAGGCCCATACTTAAATAAACAGCGCAGAGCGGGAATAAAATCAGTTTCTGTCGTAACTCATTGTCTTATCTGTATATGCTTCTATACATAGGCCTTTCGGTATAGGGGCATCTGCGCCGCCTGCAAGCCACCCCCAGCGGCAAGCCCCCTTGCCAGCGGGGCCGGGTTGCGTCATCTACAGCCGATCATGGGCATCGAAAATCACAGCAGCAATTTCGCGCCGGCGGCCCGCACCGACGGTCGGATCAATCTTGTCGGCCTTTCCCGCGAAGAGCTGGAAAGCACGCTGGTCGACGCCGGATTCGAAAAATTCCGGGCGCGTCAGGTCTGGCACTGGATCTATCATCGCGGCGTCACCGACTTCGCCCTGATGTCGACGCTGGCCAAGCCGGCGCGCGAGAAGATGGCGGACCATTTCGTGGTCGACCGGCCTACGCCGGTGAAGGACCTGAAATCCGTCGATGGCACGCGCAAATGGCTGTGCCGGTTTCATGATGGGCAGGAGGTGGAGGCCGTCCACATTCCGGAGGAAGATCGCGGCACGCTCTGCGTCTCCTCGCAGGTTGGCTGTACGCTCACCTGCCGTTTCTGCCACACGGGGACGCAGCGACTGGTGCGCAACCTGACGGCGGATGAGATTGTGGGACAGGTCATGCTGGCCCGCGATCATCTGGAGGAATGGCCCAGCCCGCCGGACGGGCGCATGCTGTCCAACATCGTCA
>CALRNG020000360.1:0-4499 GCA_943369495.1 Rhizobium sp. Q54 | reverse complement strand
AGCTATGCGTGAAACATTAGAAATAATTTTAGTAATTGATAATTCCTCATGACCCCTGTTCGCCGCAGGGCGTGGCGCAGCCCAGGCACCTGTTATCGATAACAAGATTCTCTACGGCTGCGGCGGCAGCCGGTGCGGCCAGGCTGAGCAACTGTGCCGCCACGGCCACCGCGATCTCGCCCGGATGCTTGCCGGTCAGGCCCGCAACGCCGATGGGGCAGGTGAGGCGGGCCGGGTCCAGCCCGTCGGCGCGCAGGCGGGAGGCGAACCGGGCGCGTTTCGTATCCGATCCGATGACACCGACAAAGGGCTGTCCGGGCAGGCAGAGAGCTGTTCTGACAAGGCGATAATCCAGCGCATGATCATGGGTCATGATCAGGATATGGCTGTGGCCTGCTGTCAGCGCCGTCTCCGGCTCCTCCACCACCTGCGCCGTGACATTGGCGGGGAGCGTGTCGGGGAACAGGTCGGGGCGGTTGTCGATCCAGGTGACGCGGGCCGGAAGCGTGCCCAGGATGGTCACCAGCGCCTTGGCCACGTGCCCCGCCCCGAACAGGGCGATGCGCAGGCGCGGCGGCAGGATCGGTTCGAACAGCAAGGTGACGCGCCCACCACAGCACTGACCCAGGGTAGGGCCCAGGGGGTACGATTGTGTGCGTAATTCCGTTACATGACCATCCAGCAGGGCGCGCGCCGTCTCAATAGCTGTGAATTCCAGGGCGCCACCGCCGATCGTGCCGTAGAGCGCGTCGGCGGTGACGAGCATCTTGGTGCCGGCAGCGCGGGGCGTGGAACCCGCTACCTCTGTGACGGTGACCAGGATGCTGGGCCGTCCGTCCCGCTGACAGTCGGAAAGGGCCGTGATCCAGTCCGTATTCATGCGCCGGCCCCCGCTTGGCGGGCGCGCACGGCCATCAGGACCCGTTCGGGTGTGGCCGGGGCGTCCAGCTTCACCGGGCCAGTGCTGCCCGACGCGGCCACGGCGGCCTTGATGGCGTGATAGGCGGAGATGGCCAGCATGAAGGGCGGCTCCCCCACCGCCTTGGAGCGGTGGATGGTTTCTTCCCGGTTGGGCTGGTTCACCAGATCGACCTTGAAATGGTCCGGGATGTCGCCGCAGCCGGGGATTTTATAGGTGCTGGGGGCGTGGGTGCGCAGGCGACCCGCCGCATCGAACACCAGTTCCTCCATGGTGAGCCAGCCCATGCCCTGCACATAGGCGCCTTCCACCTGTCCCCGGTCCAGCACGGGGTTCAGCGACGATCCGCAATCATGCAGGATATCGACGGCCAGCAGCTTTGTTTCACCGGTCAGCGTATCGATGACGACTTCGGAGACGGCAGCACCATAGGCGAAGTAATAGAAGGGGCGGCCGATCAGCGTTTCCTTATCCACATCGATCTTGGGCGTGGCGTAGAAGCCGGTGGCCGATAGCGAGATGCGGGCCAGGTAGGCCTGTCGGACCAGATCATCGAAACTGATAGCATGGTCGCCCGCCGTCACCTTGCCATGGGCAAAGGTGAGGTCTGTGACCTCCACACCCCAGCGGGTGGCGATGAAGGCGGACAGCCGGTCGCGGATGGTGCGGGCGGCATTGAAACTGGCCATGCCGTTCAGATCGGCCCCGGCGGAGGCGGCGGTGGCGGATGTGTTGGGCACCTTGTCGGTGCGGGTGGCGGTGATGCGCACCCGGTCCAGCCCGATGCCGAACACGTCCGCCACCACCTGCGCCACCTTGGTATAGAGGCCCTGGCCCATCTCCGTCCCGCCATGGTTTAGCAGCACGGAGCCATCGGTATAAACCTGGATCAGGGCACCAGCCTGATTGAGAAACGAGGTGGTGAAGGAGATGCCGAACTTCACCGGGGTCAGCGCGATGCCGCGTTTCAGCACGGGGCTGGCGGCGTTGAAGGCGGCGATGGCGGTGCGGCGTGCCTGATAGGAGGATGAGGATTCCAGCCAGCCCAGCAGGCTGTCGGCGATAAAATCCTCCACCTTCATGCCATAGGGCGTGAGGTCGCGGCCCGGCCCGCTATAGAGATTGGCGCGGCGCACGGACAGCGGGTCCAGGCCCAGATGCTGGGCGATATCATCCACCACACCCTCAATCGCCAGCATGCCCTGCGGCCCGCCAAAGCCACGGAATGCGGTGTTGGAGACGGTGTGGGTTTTATAACGGTAAGAGGTAATGCGGACGTTGGGCAGGAAGTAACAATTGTCGGCATGGAAAACGGCGCGGTCATTGATGGCGCCCGACAGGTCCGTCGACATGCCGCAGCGGCTTTCCAAGGTGATGTCGAGGGCCAGTATACGGCCCTGATCATCAAAGCCGACATCATAGGCGACCTCAAAATCATGGCGCTTGCCCGTCATCACCATGTCGTCGTCGCGGTCCAGGCGCAGCTTGGCCGGGCGGCCCGTGCGGTCAGCGACCAGCGCGGCGACGGCGGCGAACAGGCTGGCCTGGGTTTCCTTACCCCCGAAACCGCCGCCCATGCGCCGCACTTCCACCACGACATGATTATCGGGCCGGCCCAGGGCGCGGGCCACCAGATGCTGCACCTCTGACGGGTGCTGGGTGGAGCACAGGACATGCATGTCACCGTCCTCCCCCGGAATGGCCATGGAAATCTGGCCCTCCAGGTAGAAATGATCCTGCCCACCCATTGCGAGATGGCCCGAGAGGCGGTGCGGAGATGTCGCCAGCGTGCCCAGCGGGTCGCCGCGCTCCACGCGCTTGGGCGGCAGGATATGCCTGTCGGCGGCGCGGGCATCGGCGATGGTGATGATCGCCGGCAGTTCCTCATAGGAGATCTTGGCCAGCCTTGCGGCGGCGCGGGCGGCGATACGGGTGGTGGCGGCCACCGCAAACAGGCTTTGCCCGACATACTCGACCAGAGTTTCGGCGAAGATCGGGTCGTCGGCCACCACGGGGCCGACATCGTTCACACCGGGAATGTCGGCGGATGTCAGGACGGCGACGACCCCAGGATAGGCCCGTACGGCAGACAGGTCGATGGATAGGATACGGGCATGGGCCTTGGCACTCTGCCCCAGCGCCACATGCAGCAGACCCGGCGGTTCCGGCATGTCATCGACATAGCGCGCCGTGCCCGCCACATGCAGAGGCGCGCTGTCATGGCGGATGGGTTGGTGCGTGGCGGGGAAGGGGATGGGCGCGGGGCTGCGCGGGGGACGGGCGCTCATGCCGCACCCCCGATGGCGCGGGCGAAGGCGGGCACGCGCGTGGCGGTGGGGGGCAGGGCCTGTTCCATCTGCCATTTCAGGATCAGGTTGCCGGCTGTGATCAGCCGGTATTCAGCACTGGCGCGCATGTCGGTCAGGGGTTGGAAATCCTGGGACAGGGCGGCGGCGGCGGCCTTGGCGGCGCTGGCGTCGAAGGGCCTGCCGATCAGGGCGGCCTCCGCGTTCGTGGCGCGTTTGGGCGTGCCGGCCATGCCGCCGAAGGCCAGGCGTGCGGCGGTGACGATGCCGTCTTTCAGGGTCAGGCCGAAGCCGGCCATGATGGCGGAAATATCCTGATCAAAGCGTTTGGAGATCTTGTAGCAGGCGAACAGGCGGTCGGCGCTGGGTTCGGGCACACGGATGGCGGCCACGAATTCGCCCGGCTGCAGCGCGGTCTTGCGATAGGCCAGGAAGAAATCTTCCAACGGCATCTCGCGCGTGACGCCACCGCGCCGCAGGACCAGGGTGCTGCCCAGCGCGATGAGCGCCGGCATACTGTCCCCGATGGGGGAGCCATTGGCGATATTGCCGCCCAGGGTGGCGGAATTGCGCACCTGTTCAGAGCCGTAGCGGCGGAACAGCTCCGCCAGATCGGAGTAGAGCGGGGCCAGGGCTTCTCCAGCATCCGTGACGGTGGCGGTGGCACCGATAGTGATGACGCCATCGGCGCGGGTGATGGTGGCCAGGTCGCGGATGCCGCCAATATGGATGAGGGTGCCCAGATCGCGCATCTGCTTGGTCACCCACAGGCCGACATCGGTGCCGCCGGCCACGATCGTGGCGTCCGGGTGGGTCAGCAGAAGGTCCGCCAGTTGATCCGCCGTGGCGGGCGCAAAGGCCTTGCCGCCCGGGTGTGACAGGGTTTCGCTGCGGTCGATGCTGCGCAGCAAAGCCAGTGTTTCCAGCATGTTGGCCGTATAGGCATCGGGGGCGCGACCCATGGCGCGGGCGGCATCGACGATGGGGCGATAGCCCGTGCAGCGGCAGAGATTGCCGGCCAGGGCGGCATCAATGCGGGGCCGGTCGGGGGCGGCCTCTGCATGGTAGAGCGCGAACAGCGACATCACGAAGCCGGGCGTGCAGAAGCCGCACTGGCTGCCATGATGGTCCACCATGGCCTGTTGGATGGGGTGGAGCGTACCGTCGGGGCCGGCCAGATCCTCCACCGTCACCAGTTCCTTGCCGTCCAGCGCCGTGACGAACAGGATGCAGGCATTGACGGCACGGTATTGGATGCTTTCCGCCTCCGGCAT
>CALRNG020000359.1:0-4501 GCA_943369495.1 Rhizobium sp. Q54 | reverse complement strand
GGGTTGGTCATCAGGTCGGCGGGGGCTCCCTGCTCCTCGATCCGGCCCTTGTGCAGGAAGACAAGCTGGCTGCCGACATCGCGGGCGAAGGCCATTTCGTGGGTCACGACAACCATGGTCCGCCCTTCATCGGCCAGACCGCGCATGACGCGCAGCACCTCGCCCACCAGCTCGGGGTCAAGCGCGCTGGTCGGTTCGTCGAACAGCATCACATCGGGTTCCATGGCCAGCGCGCGGGCGATGGCCACACGCTGCTGTTCGCCGCCCGACAGATGGGCCGGATAGGCGTCACGGCGGTGCAGGACGCCGACGCGGGCCAGATAATGGTCGGCGCGTTCAATCGCCTCGGCCTTGGACAGGCCGTTGACGCGGATCGGCGCCTCGATGACGTTCCGCAGCACCGTCATGTGTCCCCACAGGTTGAACTGCTGGAACACCATCGACAGGCGGGCGCGCAGGCGGCGCAGCTGTGCCGGGTCGGTGGGGGATAGTTCACCCGTGCGGTCGGGCCGCAGGGCCAGCGTTTCTCCCGCCACCGTCAGGCGCCCGGCGTTGGGTCGTTCCAGCAGGTTCAGGCAGCGCAGCAGGGTGCTTTTGCCCGATCCGGACGCACCGATCAGGGCGATGACATCGCCGGCCCTGGCCTGCAGCGAGACATCGTGCAGCACATCGATGCTGCCGTAACGTTTCGCGATATTGTCGGCTTGCAGCTTGATATCCATGGAGTGGCTCACGGGCTCAACAGGTTGCCGGAACGGCGCAGATGGGTGCCGGCCAGCTTGCCCAGGCGGTTGCCGGGGAAGGCCATGCGGGTGGCGATACGGGCGAACAGCAGGCCGCCGGCCTGGCTGGCGACGGGCACGGTCTGGCCGGTGACCGGATCGATGATGTCGGCCACGATCTCCCCGGCCTCCACGGCTGCACCCAGGGGACGGCGATAGACCAGGACGCCGGCGGTCGGCGCGATCAGCGGTTCCACCGCCTCCAACGGCGTGGGCCGGCAGAGGGCGGGGGGCAGGTCCGGCGCGGCCCCGGTCACAGCCCCGACATGGGTCAGGAACGCCACCAGTGCGCGGGCATCGCGGTCGGCCAGGTCATGGTCGACATCGGCTTGTCCCCGCAGCTCCACCGTGACCGACCGGCAGGCCAGCGGGATCGGGTGCTGCGGAAATCGCTGACGCAGGGCGGTCCAGGGACGGCTTACCGCCTCGTCGAACGGGTTCTCCCCGCTTTCATCGGCGATCAGCAGGGAGTGGGCACCCAGCAGGCGGGCAAGCGGCTCCACCTCTGCCGCCAGCGGGGTCAGGGTGTAGAGATGCATCACGGCCTCATGGTCGCAATGCAGGTCCAGCACCCAATCGGCCCCCACCGCCAGCGACATCAGCAGCACCTTCAGATGCTGTGCCGGCGATTGCGGGCGCATTTCCGACAGGGCGTCGGCCAGGGCCGACCGGATCAGGGCCGTGTTGGCGTCGGCATCATCGCCCAGCTTGCCCTGCACGCGGGCGGCGGCGGCGGGGGCCAGCCAGGGGAAGTCGCGGTTGAAATTGCGGCCATCGGTCAGGTCGAAGCGGCCCAGCATGTCGCCCAGCACCGCCTGCGACAGGCCGATCGGGTTGGCGATGGGGACCAGCACCACCTCGCCCACCAGCTTGCCCTCGGCCTCCAGCCTTGTCAGGTGGCGGCGCAGCTTGTCCGCGACCAGCATGGCCGGGATTTCATCGGCATGCAGGCTGGCCTGGATATGGATGCGTGGACGGGCCCCTGGGGTGCCGAAGCGCTGCACCGTCACCGTGCGGTGGGTGCCTTGCGTCGTGCCGGGAAGAGACAGGGTTTCAGATCGCACGATGGTGCCGCTCCTCAAGAGGCACCGGCCGGGCGTGCCAGATGCCGCAGCAGGCGGCGCTCCAGCAGCCGGAACAGGCCGGTGATGCACAGGGTCAGGGCGAGATAGAACAGGGCGGCGGTGCCGAACGCTTCCACCGCCAACAAGGTGTTGGCATGGACGTCGCGGGCCACACGGGTGATCTCCACCAGGGTCACCGCACTGGCGATGGAGGTGGCGTGCATCAGCATCACCAGCTCATTGCCATATTGCGGCAGGGCGCGGCGGACGGCGCCGGGGATCAGGATGCGGGTGTAGATGTCAAAGCCGGACATGCCCAGGCTGCGGGCCGCCTCCACCTCTCCTGCCGGGGTGGCGCGCAGCGCACCGGCCAGCATTTCGGTCGTGTAGGCGGCGGTGTTCAGCGTGAAGGCGATCCAGGCGCAGAACCAGGGTTCGCGCAGCAGCGGCCACAGGCTGCTTTCCCGGATCAGATCGAACTGTGCCAGTCCGAAATAGACCATGAAAAGCTGTACCAGCAGCGGCGTGCCGCGCAGCACATAGGTGAACAGGAAGACGGGCCGCGACAGGTAGGGGTTGGCCGACACCCGCGCCACCGCAAGCGGCAGCGACAGGGACAGACCGGCGACGGCAGAGGCCAGCAGCAGCAGGAGGGTGACGCGTGCCCCGTCCAGGAAGGCGGGCAGATTGTCCTGGATAATCTGAAGATCGATCATCACAGCACCGCCTTGCGCACGCCCAGCGAGAAGCGCTTTTCAACCTGGCCAAGCCCCAGGATCGACACGGTGGTCACCACCAGATAAATGGCCGCGACGGCGGCATAGAAGGTGAAGGGCTGGGCCGTGGCGGCGGTCGCCAGACTGGCGCGGTGGACCATGTCGTCCAGACCGATGATTGATACCAGGGCCGAGGCCTTGACCATGACCAGCCAGTTATTGGCAAAGCCGGGGATGGCGTGGCGGATCATCTGCGGCAGGGTGATGTGCCAGAGGACCTGAAACCCGCTCATCCCATAGGCCAGACCCGCTTCGGCCTGTCCCTTGGGGATGGCCATGAAGGCGCCGCGAAAGGTTTCCGTCAGATAGGCGCCATAGATGAAGCCCAGGGTCAGGCTGCCGGCCAGGAACGGATCGATATCGATATAGTCCCAGCCCAGACGCAGGCCGATATCATTGACCAGCGCCTGACCGCCATAGAACAGGGCCAGCATCAGCACCAGATCGGGGATGGAGCGGATCAATGTCGTGTAGGTGCCGGCCACGCCTCGTGCCCCACGCCCCGACGACAGCTTGGCCAGCGCGCCGGCCAGACCGAACAGCGAGGCGATGCTGAGCGAGACCAGCGACACCGACAATGTCGTCAGCAATCCGTCAAGCAGGATGGGCAGATACTCGATCAGCATGGGCATGCAACCGGGGTTCACCCCCGGCGGGGCCGGGGATGGGAGGGAAGGACGGTGGTGGATTGGGTGGGGCTGGATCAGGGCGGACGTGCCGCCCTATTCCTCAAGAGTTCCCGCCCGAGACATCGAAGGTGAAGTAACGTTGGGCGATCTGCTGATAGCGGCCATCGGCCTTGATGGCTTTCAGCGCGGCGTTGATCTTGTCGCGCAGGCCCGTGTCGCCCTTGCGCACAGCAATGCCGACATCGCTATCCCCCTTCAGGCGCAGGGGTTCGCCCACGGTGGCAAACCCCGCGCCCTCGGGCCGCTTCAGGAACAGGCCCTCCGCGATCACCGATGAACCCAGCGCGATATCACCCCGGCCTGCGCGCAGTTCCAGGTAGACATCCGTCTCCTTGGCGACCAGCAGCAGGCGGCTGTCGGGGTATTTTTCCTTGGCATGTTTGGCGCGCGGGCTGTTACGCAGGACGATAATCGTCTTGCCCTTCAGCGCGTCCGGCGTAGGCTCCGTAAAGGCGCCCTGTTTGGCGAGCCAGCGGGAGGGGACATCATAATAGACGTCGGAGAAATCGACGATTTTCGCCCGGTCGGCGGTGATCGTCATGGAAGCGACGATCATGTCGAACTTGCGGGTATTGAGCGCCGGGATCATCCCGTCCCATTCCTGCTGCACCAAGGTGCAGTCCACCTTCATTTCGGTGCACAGCGCGTTGGCGATGTCGATATCAAAGCCCGACAGCTTCCCGTCAGGGCCGATCACCGAAAAGGGCGGATAATTGCCTTCAACCCCCACCCGCATGCGGGCGTTCTGCGCATCGGCAGATGTGGTCAGAAGCAACAGACTTGCGGCGAACCCCGCCGTCAGAGACATAAGACGCATCATGGCAACTGGCTTCCGGCACGTTTCGCAATGATCGGCTCGATGAAATGGACAATGACACGGAATTTTCATAAGATCAATCCATGAAAAAATCCTCTCAGGCCGATTTTCACGCCCCGGGCCAAGGCGACGCGCAAACCCAATCCGCTCCCTCCACAGAGGTGGCGTTCGCCGATACCGAACTGGGCCGCCGACTGCTGGCGGTGATGGCGGATGGAACGGCGTCGAACCGGACGATTGCTGAACATCTGCTGCGTAATCCTGTACGGATTACGGCGTGGAGTATTGAGGATCTGGCCAGCGCCATCGGCGTGTCGAATGCCACCTTGAGCCGGTTTGCCCGCGCGGTGGGATATTCCGGATATCCCGACCT
>CALRNG020000358.1:0-4509 GCA_943369495.1 Rhizobium sp. Q54 | reverse complement strand
CGGCCGTTTCCGCCCATCCGCTGGTCGATAAGATCAGCTTCACCGGCTCCACCGAGGTGGGGCGTAAGATCGTGCAGGCAGCATCCGGCAACCTGAAGAAGGTGTCGCTGGAACTGGGCGGCAAGTCCCCGGTGGTGGTGATGCCTGATGCCGACCTGGAACTGGCGGGTCCCGGTGTATCCATGGCGACCTTCTTCTTGCAGGGCCAGAACTGCATGGCCGGCACCCGCATCCTCGCCCATGCGTCCATCCATGACGAACTGGTGGCGCGAATGAAGGCCTTTACGGGTTTCTTCACGCTGGGTCATGGCTTGGATGCCGGCAACAATTTCGGGCCCCTGATTGGCGCGGAGCATGCCTCGCGCGTTCTGGGCCATGTGGACCGGGCGCTGGGGCAGGGGGCGAAACTGGTCACCGGTGGGACAAAGCTGGATCGGCCCGGCCATTTCGTGCCCCCCACCATCCTGACCGACGTCCGGCCTGACATGGACATCTTCCGGGAAGAGGTGTTCGGCCCCGTGATGTCTGTCCATCGGTTTGTGACCGAGGATGTGGAAGAGATCGCGGCCATGGCCAATGACAGTGTCTATGGCCTGTCGGGCAGTGTCTGGACCCGCAGCCTGTCCACCGCGCACAGGCTGGTGTCACGCATCCGCTCGGGTCAGGTGTCGATCAACTGCCACGGCGCCATCGCCACCAACATCCCGTTCGGCGGCTATAAGCAGTCGGGCTGGGGCCGGGAATTCGGGCGCGAGGGTCTGGACGCCTATCTGGAAACCAAGGCGGTAACGGCGCGGCTTTGACACCGCGCCGGTCTCTTTACCTTTTCAGGAACGCGTCGATCCGCACCCGGACATTGGCCTGGATGTCGGCATAGAACAGGCCGTAATCATGGTAATGCAAGATCCCGCCGGGCAGCGGCTTCAGGCCCAAGGCAGGATCGGCATCCACGACCAGAAAGCCCCTGTCGCAGCGCGCGGCGACTGATTTCGCCACCAACGCCTTCACCGGCCCTTCTCCGGGATCGCCGGGGGCGGCGCCCTTGCTCTGGTCCTTGGGCGCTACAGGCTGGTTGCGGTCGAAAGTCAGGGGATTGACGCAGACGGGTTCCTTGCCCGGTACGTCGCCATAGAGCGAGACGAACCGCTGGGCATTGGCCTTGCCCATCAGTGCCAGATCGGTGTCTGGTGTGACGGCATTCCAGGCGATGACGCATCCCGTGTCCGAGGGCTTGGCGCAGATCGACAGGGTTTTGTAGGTGCGGGGAAAGTCGCCCTCCGACAGATTGACCCCGACCACATAGGCGGCGACCATCCGATCCTTCAGCGACGAGGCGTCGATCCGGTCCTTCAAAAGCCGCATCAGGTGGGATGCGCCCTGGCTGTGTCCAGCCAGGATGAAGGGCCGCCCGGCATTGTCGCGCGTCAGATACAGGTCGAAGGCGCGCAGCACGTCGCCATAGGCCAGATCGAACGCCTTCTGCCCATCGCCCGCCATGTTGGTGAAGGCCAGCCGTGTCGCCTGCCGGTAACGCGGCGCGAAGATACGGCAGCAGCTATTGAACACCCCCGCCTGCCGCGCGATGACGCTGGCATCGGTCCAGTCATTGACGGCCTTGTCCGCCATGTCCTGGTTCCAGCGCGTCACCGACCGGTCGGTGGTGGGGTGGATGTAGAAGACATCCACCTCCGGCGCTGTCGCCAGTTTGCCGGCCCCTCCCGGCAGGGCCGTGCTGGCCCCCGGCACCCAGGCTGTCGCGGCCCAGGATAGGGCGCGGCCATAGTCGGGTGCTGGTGCGGGGGCCTGGCTTTCAAACGGTGGCGGCGGATCGACCGCCATGGATGTGCCGGTCAGAAGCCCCAGCGACAGCAGACAGGACAGGACGCGCTTCATCTCGATCCCCGTTCATCCCTTGTGGTCGGGAAGCCTAGCAGTGCAGGCGCCGTCAGCAGCCGTGCCCCTGACCACTATCCGTCTGGTGGACAGTGCGGGCGGCGATGTTGTGGAAAGTTCGGCAAAGGAATTAGCTGACGAGGCAGGCAGATATCCGGCTAACAGGCTGATCGGGTAATAGCAGCGCAGGCAGAACAAATAAGCCAGCGCGGACCCCAAATAAAGCACAGCCGCCAGAAAACGGGAACTTGGCGCCGGAAAGAATGCCGTACGAAATGACCGCAAAAATAAGGGGGCTTCATGTACCGTTCCAAATTCATCGCGCTGACCACATCGGCGCTGGTCAGTGCCTTCGCCGCCTCTTCCATCGTTCCCGCCGCCCTGGCCGCCGAAGGGGATCTGGTGCTGGAAGAGATCATTGTCACGGCCCGTAAGCGCAAGGAAGACATCCAGACCGTCCCCATCGCCATCCAGGCCCTGACGGCGGATGATCTGGCGGAGCGCAACATTACCAGCCTGACGGAACTGGCCAACAATACGCCGGGCATCTCTGTCACCAACATCACCGGTGGCACCTTCACCAATGTCTATGTGCGTGGTCTGGCCCCCGCCAATTCCTCCATCGATCTGAATGTTGAGGCCAATGTTGGTGTGTTCATCGACGGCATCTACCAGACCAGCCGCAATACGGCCGATGTCTTGGGCACCGTCGATATCGCCCAGCTGGATGTGGTGAAGGGTCCGCAGAGCGCGCTTTATGGCCGTTCCACCTTCGCCGGTGCTGTTGGCATCACGACCGCCCGTCCCGGCAGCAGCCCGGAAGGCAAGGCCACCGTCACCATCGGCAATAATGGCGATTATCGCGGCAAGGTCTCCCTGTCCCGCCCGATCATCGAGGACAAGCTTGCCGGCTCCATCACCGCGACCTGGTCAACCTATGCCGGTGAGTTCAAGAACAATTTCGATCTGAATGACAAGCTGGGCGGGTCTGAGAAGCGCGGCGTCTCCGGTGCCCTGGTCTTCACGCCGACCGAGAATTTCACGGCAACCTTCACGGGCTTTGCCACCAAGTCCACGTCGGAAATGCCGGGCCTGTCGCTGAACCCGGTGACCACCCATAATTGCGGTGGCTTCAACGCCCAGTCGCAAGCCTTCCTGCTCTATTGCGGCAAGATCCCCACCAACCTGCCCATCGACGTCACCTCCACCATTCCGGAAAGCGTCTCCAAGGCGCGTCAGGGTGCGCTGGAACTGGAATATGAGTTCGAGAATTTCTCGGTCGTCAGCGTCACCGGTATCACGGCTTCAGAGGTCTATGCCGCCAACGATGCCGATATCTTTGGCAATGGTGCGCTTTACGGTGTCTGTACCGTGGGGACCACCTGTGGTGCCGCCACCGGCAGTTATACCCGCACGGTTCGCGCCAACTCCCTGCTGATCAGCAATGACGAGGTGGTGACGAAGAGCCAGGAAATCCGCATCCAGTCGCCCGACAGCGACCGGTTCCAATGGCTGGCCGGGGCCTTCTTCTTTCAGTCGAATGTCGACAGCAAGTCCTGGGCCGGTACGACCGCGCCCGGTCTGGCCGCCAATGAGCGTCTGGTACAGGTTCTGCCCGGCTCCCCCGCCGGCACCGGTCCGCTGGCGTCCCTGGCCAATCCCGGCCTGATCCTGGACCCGACCATCGTGGCCCGTCTGGCCAGCCACAACTACAAGCAGAACATCACCCGTTCGGTGTTTGGCTCCGTCGGGTATGAAGTCATTGACGGTCTGCGTGTTGCGGCGGAAGGCCGGTACAATATCGACCGCAAGACCGACCGCTGCCTCCTGACCTTCTTCAACGCCTTTGGCCCCTGCGTCGCCGGGCAGCCGTTCCGGGGCGAGTTCAAGAGCTTCACGCCGCGCTTTACCGTCGATTACAAGGCCACGGAAGATATCTTCCTGTTCGCGTCGGCGGCGAAGGGCGTCCGCTCGGGTGGTTTCAACTCGCTGGCCGGTCTGTCCGACAATGAGAAGACCTTCGACGAAGAGACGAACTGGACCTATGAAGCCGGTGTGAAATCCTGGCTGTTTGACCGCCGCGTCATGCTGAACGCCTCGGCCTTCCGCGTGAACTGGACCAACCTGCAGCTCTCCACCTTCTCCCCCACCGCGTCTGTCGCGCAGGCCATCATCATGAATGCCGGCAAGATGGAGACGAACGGGTTCGAGGTGCAGACCGAGGTGAAGGCCACCGACATCATCTCCGTCGGCGGTTCGGTGACCTATTCCGATCCGAAATTTGCCAAGGGCACGTATGACCCGGCCTATTCGTCACAGTGCGGCAACCCGTCCACCGTCTGCGATCTGGTCACCATCACGGGCCGCGGCACCTTCGCCTCCATCGCGGGCAACCGTCCGGCTCGGTCGGTGAAGTTGCAGTATAACCTGCACGCCACCGCCGACGTGCCGGTCTCCGCCGACTGGACCCTGGCTGGCCGTGTGGACGTTAACTATACCGGCCCGACCTATGTTAACAGCCTGAACCTCACCACCTTTGGTGAGCGCACGTTGACCAACCTGCGTCTGGCGCTGGAAAGCGACACCTATTCCATCGCGGCCTGGGTCACCAACCTG
>CALRNG020000357.1:0-4512 GCA_943369495.1 Rhizobium sp. Q54 | reverse complement strand
GACATCCGCAAACTGCTGAGCCAGTATCCGATCCGCACGCGCGTGTCCCTGACCGGCCCGCTGATCGTGGCGCGCGATAGCGCGCATGCCAAGCTGCGCGCCTTGCTGGATGCCGGCCAGCCGCTGCCTGACTATTTCAAGAACCACCCGATCTATTATGCGGGTCCCGCCAAGACGCCCGAAGGCTACGCGTCCGGTTCCTTCGGCCCCACCACGGCGGGTCGCATGGACAGTTTCGTCGATCAGTTCCAGGCGGCGGGCGGATCCTTCGTCATGCTGGCCAAGGGCAACCGCTCGCCCGCCGTCAAGAATGCCTGCCAGAAGCATGGCGGTTTCTATCTGGGCTCCATCGGCGGCGCCGCGGCCCGTCTGGCCCAGGATTGCATCAAGAAGGTCGAGTGCATCGCCTATCCGGAATTAGGGATGGAGGCAATCTGGCGGATCGAGGTGGAGGACTTCCCGGCTTTCATCATCACCGATGACAAGGGCAATGATTTCTTCGACGCCGCGAAGTGACAACAGACAGCGCCCCATCCCACCGGATGGGGCGTTTTGCATTTCAGGCCCGTCAGTCCGATGGTTGGGAAAGCAGCGCCATCGCTTGCTCACAGAACGCGGCCCGGTGTCGCTCATATTCGATACCCGCCTTCAGGACCAGATGGCGCAGCTTCTGGCCTTTGTCGGTTGGTGGCGGGGTGAAGTCCCGTTTCTCGATATCCTGATAGGTTTTCAGCCGGTCGCGATGGTGCCTTGCCAGTTCCGCCAGCGTATCCGGCAGGGTTGTCGGGCCGACCAGCGCCTCGGCCCGCAACCGCACCATCATCTCATCCCGGATTGGCAGCGGCTCCTGGCTTTCCGAGGTCCAGCGCGCCAGCTCCGCCCGTCCCGTCGGTAAAACCCGAAACGCGCGTTTGCGCCCACGGGCCCCGTCGACGGCCATCCCCTCGATAAGGCCTGCTGCTTCCATCCGCGCCAGCTCGCGATAGATCTGCTGATGCGTGGCTTGCCAGAAATAGCCGATGGAACGGTCGAACCGCCCCGCGAGTTCCGAACCGGCGCCGGGGCGTTCGATCAGGGCGGTCAGCAGGGCGTGTGGCAGGGACATGCGGGCGATCCTATCGATGGGTCGGGGGAAGGGGGATCCAACTCTCTCTCCCCCTCTTCCAAATCAGGCCTTGGCCTTGAAGGCCGCGATATCCTCACCGACGCGGCGTCCCATCTCGGACGCCAGGGCCTGCAATCCGCTCAAGGGACGGATCATCACCTCGAACTCCCGGATCAGTCCCTGCTCGTCAAAGCGGATGAAGTCGATGCCCTTAACCTGCTTTCCTTCCACCGTGGCGGCGAATTCCAGCACGACATTCAGCCCATCCGCCGTTACGGCGGTGCGATGATAGGTGAAGTCGCCGAAGACCCGCATGACGGTGCCAATAGCCAGCAGCAGGGCGTCCGCCCCCTCATAGGCTGTATGGGCCACGGGGGACCGGAAGATCGCCTGTTCATGGGTGATGCCGCGCAGGGCGCCGGTGGACTGGTCGGCGACAATCTCGTGCCAGATGGCCAGAGAGGCAGCGGCAGCCGGGTGCAGGCCGGACGGTGTGGTCATGGCTTTTTTCTTTCCGTCAGATGCATCAGATGGCGGCGGCCAGGCGCGTGCCCTGGTTGATGGCCCGCTTCGCGTCCAGTTCTGCAGCAACATCGGCCCCGCCGATCAGGTGAACGGGGATGCCCCGCGCCTCCAGATCGGCCTGCAACTCACGCTGCGGCTCCTGGCCGGCACAGATGACGATATGATCGACATCCAGCACCTGATCCTGGCCGCCGACGGTCACATGCAGGCCGGCATCATCAATCCGGCGATAGGTGACGCCGCCGATGGTGGCCACACCATGCATCTTCAGCACGGTCCGGTGAATCCAGCCCGTTGTGCGGCCCAGATTTTCGCCCAGCTTGCCCTCCGTGCGCTGCATTAGGAAGACCTGCCGGCCATTATGCTCCAGCACCGGTTTGGTGCAGCCGCCGGCCTGGCGATAGTCCGGGTCAACACCCCACTGCTTGAAGAAGCGCTCGGTGGAGGGCGCCTCATGCCGCTCCACCAGATAGGTGCTGACATCAAAACCGATGCCACCGGCCCCAATGACGGCTACCTTGCGGCCTACGGGCACCTCATCGCGCAGCACATCCAGATACCCCAGCACCTTGGGATGGTCGATCCCATCGATCGCCGGCTTGCGCGGGACCACGCCGGAGGCCAGCACCACCTCGTCAAAGCCACCCTGCGCCAGCGCGGCGGCGTCGGCGCGGGTGTTCAGCCGCACTGTGACGCCTTTCAGCTCCAACTGCCGCCGGAAATAGCGCAGGGTCTCGTTGAACTCCTCCTTGCCGGGGATCTTGCGGGCGATGTTGAATTGGCCGCCGACCTGTGCGGAGGCTTCGAACAGGGTCACCTTGTGCCCGCGCTCGGCGGCGGTGACCGCAAAGGACAGGCCCGCCGGCCCGGCCCCGACCACGGCGATATTCTTGGGCGCTGCGGTCGGCGCGATGATCAGCTTTGTCTCATGACAGGCGCGCGGGTTGACCAGGCAGGAGGTGATCTTGCCGCTGAACGTATGGTCCAGGCAGGCCTGGTTGCAGGCGATGCAGGTATTGATCTCATCCGCCCGGTTGTCGCGCGCCTTGGCCACGAAATGTGCATCGGCCAGGAAGGGGCGGGCCATTGACACCATGTCGCAATAGCCCTCGGACAGCAGGTTCTCGGCGACCTCGGGCGTATTGATGCGGTTGGTGGCGATCAGCGGGATCGACACCTTGCCCTTCAGCTGCTTCGTCACCCAGGCAAAGGCGGCGCGCGGCACGGAGGTGGCAATCGTGGGGATGCGCGCCTCGTGCCAGCCGATGCCGGTATTCAGGATGGTGGCCCCTGCCGCCTCGATGGCCTGACCCAATTGCACCACTTCGTCCAGAGTGGATCCACCCTCCACCAGATCCAGCATGGACAGGCGATAGATGATGATGAAGTCAGGGCCGACCTTCTCGCGGATGCGGCGGACGATCTCAATGGGCAGGCGGATACGGTTCTCATAAGACCCGCCCCATTCATCGTCGCGATGATTGGTGCGGGCCGCGATGAACTCGTTGATCAGGTACCCTTCCGATCCCATCACCTCCACCCCGTCATAGCCGGCATAATGGGCTAGGGCGGCGCAGCGCACGAAATCGGCGATGGTCTCCTCCACCTCCTCCCCCGTCAGGGCGTGGGGGACGAAATGGTTGATGGGTGCCTTGATGGCGGAGGGGGCGACAAGGTCCTGCTGATAGGAATAGCGGCCGAAATGCAGGATCTGCATCGCGATCTTGCCGCCTTCCCTATGGACGGCATCGGTGACGATGCGGTGATGCGCGGCCTCCTCCTCCGTCGCCAGCACGGCGCCAAAGGGGGCGGGCCGCCCGCGTTCATTCGGGGCGATGCCGCCAGTGACGATCAGCCCGACCTCGCCGCGAGCCCGTTCAGCATAAAAGGCGGCCATCCGTTCAAAACCGTTCGGCGCCTCCTCCAGCCCCACATGCATGGACCCCATCAGGACGCGATTGCGCAGGGTGGTGAAGCCAAGGTCGAGCGGCTGAAGCAGGTTGGGGTAGGCCGTCATGTCAGGATCCTTTATGCAACTGGTTGAATAAAACATGACCTTTGGCCGGATCATCCGCAACCTGTTTCAAAACATGGCCCGCGGGGCGCCGCCTGCGTGCCGCTCATGGCCTTTCCGGCATATTTCAGAAAAGTGACGATTGTTTGCAGAAAGGTGTTGCGCTTGGGTGTTTGGGTGTCCTATACCCCGGCTCCCGCAGCGAGGCGGCCCTGGTGGTTGTGTCGCGGCGGTGGGGTCTTGGTGGTGTAAGCCACTGACATTGTTGGACTAAGACATCATTGCACGGCGGATTTCGGTCCGCTGCTGTTGATTGGTTTCGCTTCTGTGTTTTGGGTTTTGCCGGTTCGCCGGCGGTGCTTAAAAAAAGACGAAGCGCTGAAAAAATCGGTTGACAGGGTTTGGTGGAGCGACTAGAAAGCGCCCCACCGACGCGCCGGACACGCTCTGGCGGCGATGGTGAAACGATCCCTGAAATGGCTAGTGCTGCGGCGCTGGTTATTGAAGACCTGGGGCTAGAAACCAGGTGACCTTGTATCGTTTGGTTCTTTGACAAGTGAATCTGTTGAGAAGGGATGCGCAGGCGGCGGATCTTGATGAGCTGGCGGGTCTGGTTCGTTTGGATACTGTACGTTTGAGCATCTTTTTACATGTTGCTCTTAACGCCATCTACGATCTTTCGAGGTGGTGGATGGGGTTAGGTTCAATGATTGGGTTAGGTGTTTGACGTTGTAGTATCCGTCAATGAGGTTTGTTTGGACTATGGTCTGAGCGAGCCGCGAAAAACCTGAGAGTTTGATCCTGGCTCAGAACGAACGCTGGCGGCAGGCCTAACACATGCAAGTCGAACGCACCGCAAGGTGAGTGG
>CALRNG020000356.1:0-4513 GCA_943369495.1 Rhizobium sp. Q54 | reverse complement strand
ACTCCGCCGGGGAAGAGGTGCAAGGGCTGTTACCGGAAAGCCGGGTCGTCAAGGCCTTCAACACCGTCTTTGCCGATGTGATGACCCCGACGCGCCAACAGCGCAATGGTCACCGCGTGACGGTTTTCATCGCCAGCGACGATGAGGCTGCGGCATCTTCGGTGGCCGCTCTGGCACGGGAGATGGGCTTTGCACCGGCATTGGTTGGCCCGCTGCATCTGGCGCGTCATCTGGAGGCGATGGCGCATCTCAATATCGCGGTTGCTCTGTCTGGCGGCGGCACCAATGCGGCCTTCATCTTTGATCAGGTCAAAGGCTGACGACGGCGTGGCGGTCAAGGTCACGCCGTATCCTGTCGGAGGAAAGAATGTCGGTTGAACCTGTTGCGTTCCATCTCGACGGTGAACAGATCGTCGGCATGCTGCATCTGCCGGATGCATCCGACCCCCATTGTGCTGTGGTGGTCGCCGGCCCCATGACCAGCGTCAAGGAGCAGGTGACGGGCGTCTATGCCACGGCGCTGGCCGCGCGGGGTGTGGCCGCCCTGGCCATTGATCACAGGGGCTATGGCGAAAGCGGCGGCAGCCCCAGGCAGTATGAGCATCATGGCCGCAAGGTCGCGGATATTCGTGCGGCCGTCGATTATCTTGTGTCCCGCCCGGATGTGAATGCAGATCGGGTTGGCCTCGTGGGGATTTGCCTAGGCGCCGGCTACGCCGTCACCGCGGCCATCGACCATCCTGGGGTGCGGGCGGTGGGGACCGTGGCCGGGTACTACCGTGACCCCGCACAGATGCGCGCCGCCGATCCGCAAGGGTTCGATGCCAAGGTGGCCCAAGGCCGTGCGGCCCGTGAATATTTTGAGGCGACGGGTATTGTGGAGATGATCCCTGCGGTGGCGTTGCAGGGCGACGCCGCCATGCAGACCGCCGATACGTTTGACTATTACGCCTGCCGTGCCGCCGTTGCGACCTATGCGAACAGCCTGGCGGTCATGTCGCGGGAGTTTTTTGGCCCCTTTGATGTCCAGGCGGCGGCCCCCCGGCTTCAGGTGCCCATTGCCATGCTGCATTCCGAAAATGCCCTGTCGCCCGCTTGGGCGCGACGGTTTTTCGACGCTGTACGGACGCCAAAGTCACTCGACTGGATCACGTCCAAAGGTCAGACCGACATTTACGATGATCCTGAAATCGTGGCCCGTGCCGCCGATCATCTGGCGCGCTTCTTCCATGGCAATCCTGGAGGGATGTGAGGGCGGTCGAGCAGTGCCGGTAATGGCTCCCCGCCCCCTTTCCCGGCCATGGTCGAGGAAAGGGGGCGGGGAGTGTAGCGCGAATTAGGCGCACGCTGAAATCCGCGCTACGAATGCACAGTCAGGCCAAAATTCTATCACTTCCGTTCCGCCGCACTCGTATCCCGCGCGGCCCGGAACTCGCTATCCTGGCTCCAATTAGGCCAGTCGCGGCCATCGGCTAGACGGCGGCCCAGGCTGTAGAGGAGGCCCATATCCAGTTTGGCGCCGTCCATGTTCCAGTCGGGCGACCATTCATCGTCGGGCTGGTGATACCGGTCCTTGATATAGGCGTCGCGCCAGGCCTTGCCCGCCGCCACACCGCCATTCACCAGATCGATGCCGCCACCGAAGGAGATGGCGGGCACGCCGGCCTTAGCCATGGGGAAATGGTCAGACCGGAAGAAGCCGCCGGCCTCCACACGCGGGTCGGGCGTATAGGTGCGCCCAACCTTCTTGCCCTCCTCGATCAGCATGTCGAGCAGGCCCAGCTTGGCCGTGCCGGAAATGGTGAAATCCTTGGCGGGACCCGGGCCGATGGTGCCATCCATGTTCAGCACGCCCACCGTCTTGCCCAGCGGATAGACGGGGTTGCTGGCATAATAGGTGGAACCCAGCAGGCCTTTCTCCTCCGCCGTCACGGCCAAGAACAGGACCGAGCGTTCGGTCGGACCCGCCGCCTTGAAGGCGCGGCCCAGTTCCAGCAGGGTGGAGATGCCCGACGCATTGTCCAGCGCGCCATTGAAGATATTGTCACCATTGGCGTCGGGTTCGCCCACGCCGATATGATCCCAATGCGCCGTATAAGCCACGGTTTCATCCGGGTATTTGGTGCCCGTGATGCGACCCATGACGTTCTTGGAGGTAATGACTTCCGTCTTCACCTTGTAATCGGCGGACAGGGTGGCTTTCAGCGGCACCGGCTGGAAACTGTCCTTGCGCGCGTCCGCCCGCAGCTTCTCGAAATCCAGGCCCGACGCCTTGAACAGGTCCACCGCTAGATCGCGCTGGATCCAGCTTTCGAACGGCGTGTGGGCGGCCTTGGGATCATCACGCACGATGTCGAACATCGTGTTGGGATTGGAACTGGCCACCGTGGCCCAGCCATAGGAGGCGGGGGCCGTTTCATGCACGATCAAGACACCGGCGGCGCCCAGGCGGGCGGCTTCTTCATACTTGTAGGTCCAGCGGCCATAATAGGTCATCGCCTTGCCGCCGAACTTGCCCTCCGGCCCTTCGAAATCCGGGTCATTGATCAGGACGACCAGGATCTTGCCCTTCACATCCTGACCCTTGAAATCATCCCAGCCGCGTTCCGGCGCCTTGATGCCATAGCCGACAAAAACCAGCGGCGCATCCTTCAAGGTCACGCTGTCCTGGCCCGTCAGGGCGGCGCGCACGGCAATTTCCTTGGCCTGGGTCAGGGCCATGGCCTTGCCGCCGAAGTTCAGCGACAGGGTGGGCTTGCCCACGATGTCGGACATGCGCAGCGGCACATCCTGCGTCCAGCCGCGCTTGCCATCGGCCCCGATGCTGCCGCCGGGTTCCAGCCCCGCCGCCTTCATCCGGTCGATAAGGAAGGCGACCGTCTTCGTCTCGCCCACAGTGGCGGGCGCACGGCCCTGGAAATCATCCGCCGACATGATGCGGATATCGTCCGATACCCGCTTCATGTCGAACTGTGGGTCAGCCGCGAAGGCCAAGGTGGAGCTGAGGGCCGCTGTGGCCAGCAGTAGATACTTCATGTCCGGTTGAAGCTCCCTGTTTTGGTATACGATCCATAACAGAGCGGCCAAACCTTACCAAGTGGTTAAGCAAGGGTGCCGAAAATGACGTGTGTCAGGGGGCCAATGCGGGGACGGCCTGGGCGATGGCGGCTTCCAGGTACGGCTCAGTACCGCGCGTCATCGCGCATCCGCCGCATGAACGTCCCACCGTCCTCCGGCTGTCGGGGCAGGCTTTCAGTCAAAGCCCGAATCTCAGCCAACGGCAGCGGCTGTTTGGGCTCCGAAAGGTTGCCGGTCAGGGGGACCGCTTCATCGGTTTCGGCTTGTTTCTTCATACTGCCCCTATCTCCATCAGCGTTTGTCTGGCCCACGTTGAGGTACCAGTATCCCCTCACGCCCCACAATGTTGCCGGATGAACTCCCGGTGCGTCGGCATGTAATCGGCGGAATTGCTGATCGCGTCCTTGATATGGGCCAGGCGCGCCTTGGTTTCATTCAGGCTCATTATATTGGCGACGGGGTCGTAACCGCGCGGCACCATCAGCTGACCCAGCATGACGGCGAACCAGCTGGTGTCGTTGAACAGCTCCTCATTCTCCCGGAAGGTCCGGCCATGGGCCAGGAACACGTCCATCTTTTCCTGCAACCGCTCCGGCACGGGCATTTCCCGGCAATAGTCCCAGAAGGGGCTGTCGTCGCGTTCGGTGGCCTTGTAATGCAGGATCAGGAAGTCGCGGATTTCGGCATATTCGGTGGTCAGGATGCGGTTATAGCGGTCGCGGGTGACGGGGTCGAAATCCAGGTCCGGGAACATGGCCATCAGCCGCGACAGGCCGGACTGGATCAGCCAGATGGAGGTCGATTCCAGCGGTTCCAGGAAGCCCGACGACAGGCCGATGGCGACGACATTCTTGTCCCACATCTTCCGCCGGTGCCCCGTCTGAAAGGGGACAAAGCGCGGGTCGGCCAGCGGCTTGCCATCCAGGTTGGAGAGCAGCACCGATACCGCTTCATCATCGCTCATGTAGTTTGAGCAGAAGACATGGCCGTTGCCGATCCGGTGCTGCAACGGGATGCGCCATTGCCAGCCGGCGGCCCGCGCGGTGGAGCGGGTATAGGGCGTCATGGCGTCGGTCCCTTCACACGGGACCGCGACCGCACGGTTGCAGGGCAGATGGTGAGACCAGTCAACATAACCGGCCTTCAATGTCCCCTCGATCAGCAGGCCCCGGAAGCCGGAGCAATCGATGAACAGATCGCCCTCCACCCGTGTGCCGTCGGCCAGTTCGACCGACTGCACAAGGCCGGTTTCGGGATGCTGATGCACCTGGGTGATCTTACCCTCCCGCCGCACCACGCCCCGCGCTTCGGCAAAGCTGCGCAGGTAGCGGGCATAAAGCCCGGCATCGAAATGGAAGGCATAGGCGATTTCCGACAAGGGCGAGCGGCCGGCATTGATGGCGCGCATGAACTTGCCGCGCGCGCTGGCCACGGC
>CALRNG020000355.1:0-4517 GCA_943369495.1 Rhizobium sp. Q54 | reverse complement strand
GCGTCTGCAGGCCGAGGGCAAGACCGTCAAGCTGCTGACCGTTGGCCGCAAGGGCCGCGACCTGCTGCGTCGCGACTTCCCGTCGCTGATCGTCGCCAGCTTCGAAGAGGTGGGCAAGAAGAAGCTCTCCTTCGCCGACGCCGACCGCGTCACCGCGAAGATCCTGGAGCTGTTCGATGCCGGCCAGTTCGACGTGGCGACCATCGTCTATAACAAGTTCAAGTCGGCGATGACCCAGATCGTGACGCTACAGCAGGTGGTGCCGTTCGCGGCCCCCGAAGTCGCCAGCGACACGGCCAGCGAGGCCAGCGCCGTCTATGAGTTCGAGCCGAGCGAGGAGGCCATCCTGGCCGATCTGCTGCCGCGCAACCTGGCCATTCAGGTCTATTCTGCCTTGCTGGAGAGCGCCGCGTCGTTCTTCGGTGCGCAGATGACCGCGATGGACAATGCCACGCGCAACGCCGGTGAGATGATCAAGAAGTATACCCTGATTTACAACCGCACCCGCCAGGCTTCGATCACCAAGGAACTGATCGAAATCATCTCCGGCGCGGAAGCGTTGTAAGTCCATCCGCATTCACGACGAAGTCAAGGTTCCGAGGGAGCTTACCCCATGGCTAACAACAGCAACGCGGTCGGCCGCATCACGCAGGTTCTTGGTGCCGTCGTGGACGTGCAGTTCAGCGGCGAACTGCCGCCGATCCTTAACGCGCTGACCACCCAGAACGAGGGCAAGACCCTGGTTCTGGAAGTGGCCCAGCATCTGGGCGAGAACACCGTCCGCACCATCGCCATGGACACGACCGACGGTCTGGTTCGCGGCAACGAAGTGCTGGACACCGGCAACTCGATCCTGATGCCCGTCGGTCCGGCCACCCTGGGCCGCATCCTGAACGTCATCGGCGAGCCGATCGACGAGCGCGGCCCGGTCGGCAACGACAAGGTCCTGCCGATCCATCGCGACGCGCCGGAGTTCGTCGATCAGGCGACCGACGCAGCATTGCTGATCACCGGCATTAAGGTCATCGACCTGCTGGCCCCGTACCTGAAGGGCGGCAAGATCGGCCTGTTCGGTGGTGCGGGCGTGGGCAAGACCGTGACCATTCAGGAACTGATCAACAACGTCGCCAAGGCGCACGGTGGTATGTCGGTGTTCGCCGGCGTGGGTGAGCGTACCCGCGAAGGTAACGACCTGTACCACGAAATGATCGACGCTGGCGTTATCAAGACCGACGGTCCGGGCTCCAAGGTGGCGCTCGTGTACGGTCAGATGAACGAGCCGCCGGGTGCCCGCGCCCGTGTCGCCCTGTCCGGCCTGACCATCGCTGAATATTTCCGCGATGAAGAAGGCCAGGACGTGCTGTTCTTCGTGGACAACATTTTCCGCTTCACCCAGGCGGGCGCCGAAATGTCGGCACTGCTGGGCCGTATCCCGTCGGCCGTGGGTTATCAGCCCACCCTGTCCACCGACATGGGCGGCCTGCAGGAGCGCATCACCTCGACGAAGAAGGGCTCGATCACGTCCGTGCAGGCCATTTACGTGCCCGCCGACGACTTGACCGACCCGGCCCCGGCCACCTCCTTCGCCCACCTAGACGCCACGACCGTGCTGTCGCGTTCTATCGCCGAAATGGCCATTTTCCCGGCCGTGGACCCGCTGGACTCGACCTCGCGCGCGCTCGACCCCCGCATCGTCGGTGAAGAGCATTACAACACCGCCCGTAAGGTTCAGCAGGTGTTGCAGCAGTACAAGGCCCTGCAGGACATCATCGCGATCCTGGGCATGGACGAACTGTCGGAAGAGGATAAGCTGGTCGTGGCCCGCGCCCGCAAGATCCAGCGTTTCCTGTCCCAGCCGTTCCATGTCGCCGAAGTGTTCACCGGCACGCCGGGCGTTCTGGTCTCCCTGGAAGACACCATCAAGGGCTTCAAGGGTATCGTGAACGGCGACTACGACCACCTGCCCGAAGCCGCCTTCTACATGGTCGGCACCATCGAGCAGGCCGTCGAAAAGGCCCGCAAGATGGCCGAGGCCGCCTAAGGTTCGCTCCTGCCCCCTTCTACCGGTTCGCCGCTGGCAGGGGGGAGGTGCACGGGAGGGGGTGACCCCTCCTTGACGCGTTTTGCTAGGGTTTAAGCCATGGCCGACAAGGTTGAATTCGAGCTGGTGTCGCCGGAAAAGCTGCTGGTGTCGCAGCCGGTGCATATGGTGGTGGTGCCGGGGGCCGAGGGCTTCCTGGGCGTCCTGCCGGGCCATGCGCCGATGATCGTCACGGTCAAGCCGGGCATCATCGACATCTATGCCAATGACATGGGCACCATCACCCAGCGCATCTTCGTGGCCGGTGGCTTCTGCGAGATCACGGGCTCCCGCGTCACCATCCTGGCCGAGGAGGCATCCAACCTGGATGTTGTCCGTGGCCTGGACCGCGCCGCCCTGGAAAAGCAGCTGGCCGATCTGTCCGAGGACCTGGCCGATGCCAAGTCCGAGGGCGAGCGGCACACGCTGGAAGGCAAGGTCGCCATCGTGCAGGCCAAGCTGGACGCGCAGGCCGGTACGTTGCACTAAGCGACTTGATCGTTCCCGGGAACCGCGTCACATATGTGTCACGTTTCCGGGCAGATGCGAGCTTGTATCACGGGGGCGCTTTGCGCCCCCGTTGCTTTTTCGGCCCCTCCGGCCCATCTGTCAGCAACCCTGCGCCCTCGCGGCGCCTGATCTGCATCAGCGAAGTGGAAGAGTAGCACCATGGCGAACGCGCATTGGACCGTTGAGGGCCTGCCCTGGGACAAGCTGGACCCCGCCAAGGCGTCACCCGACATGCTGAAACTGGCCAAGGCCGCGGCCCTGGTCGAATATAATGGCCATATCTACGCCGACTATCTGTGCAACGTCTTCCGCGATGACAAGGAATTCTGCGAAATGGTCCGCCACTGGGCCATTGAGGAGGTCCAGCATGGCGAGGCCCTGGGCACCTGGGCCGCGCGGGTCGATCCGTCCTGGGATTTCCAGGCGGCGGTGCAGCGCTTCCGGGATGGCTATCAGATCGACGTGGCCGCCATGGACAGCAAGCGCGGCAGCCGGGCCGGCGAACTGGTCTCCCGCTGCATCGTGGAGACAGGCACGTCCAGCTATTACACGGCCCTGGCCGAGGCGACGGAAGAACCCGTCTTCAAGCAGATCTGCCGTCACATCGCGGCCGATGAGCTCCGCCATTACAAGCTGTTCTACGATACGCTGAAGCGGTACCTGGAGCACGAGAAGCTGAACCGGGTACAGCGTTTGCTGGTCTGCCTGTCGCGCATCAATGAGACGGAGGATGATGAACTGTCCTACGCTTTCTATGCCGCGAATTACTGGACCCGGCCCTATGAGCGGGTCGAGAATAATGCCGAATATACCAGCTTGGCCTATTCCTTCTACCGCCCCCACCATGTCGACCGCATGGTCGGCATGGTGTTCAAGGCCTCGGGCCTGAAGCCGCATACCTGGCTGCACAATTGGGCAGCCAAGTTCGCCTATAAGCGCATGCATCAGAAGGCAGAGACCGCGCGTCTGGCGGCGTGATCAAGGGGGGCTTCGGCCCCCTTTTTTGTTAATGCAGCCGCTGCGACACCAGCCCTTCGATGGCCAGGCGCGGCTCATCCTCGTCCATGCCCTCGCGCAGGACGTCCAGCAGGCGGCCCGCATCGGGTGTGCCGCCCAGCGCGTCGCACAGGCAGCCCATCAGTTCGGGCACCATCTGCATCAACGCGGTGTTGCCCGGCAGGAAGCGGTGCAGGATCAAGCCATTGTCGACGGCGTTCAGCATCAGGCTTGCCGCCGGGCCAGCCATTGCCAGGGCAGGCGGCAGGGGCGCTGGCACGGGGGCTTCCCCCGCCGTGGCAAAGGCACGCATGTTGCGTTCCATGATGAACCCGCTGACGGGGCCATCGACCACCTGCATTGCGGCGTTGGTGCCCGCCTGTTCCAGAAGGACGCGGCGCAGTTTACGCAAGCCCGCGACGGCGGCGGCGGT
The DNA here is from genome assembly GCA_943369495.1 of Rhizobium sp. Q54. Taxonomy (GTDB): domain Bacteria; phylum Pseudomonadota; class Alphaproteobacteria; order Azospirillales; family Azospirillaceae; genus Niveispirillum. The sequence goes on along the minus strand of CALRNG020000355.1, from coordinate 498 downwards.
CTGGTCTGCCTGACCGGTGGCCCGCTGGCCGGCGGCGTTAAAGGCGGTCCGTACCAGGGCCGGAATAGGGTTCTGTATCTGCTGCGGTTCAGTCTGTGTCTGCTGGGTCGTCATGGCGCGATCCTCCTTCACGAAGCGATGCCCCTTGGTCATTGGCGCGCCCTCGCGGACCCCAGCATGGGCATCCGTGGCGTCGCCTGTCTTGTGACGTGGGGTTCTGGCCTGCCGGCTTCAAGGGTCGGCGGCGGAACCATTCCGGGGTATGATGTGGCACCGCAACATGGGGTGGCCGTGATGGTGTTGAAGCAGATCATGCGCCGGCTGGGCCGGAGCGAGACGCCGATGGCCGCTCCCGCGCCATCGAATCGACCGTCCGGCATGGCGCTGGCGCTGCAAGGTGGCGGGTCGCTGGGGGCCTTTACATGGGGCGTGCTGGACCGGTTGCTGGATGAACCGGGTTTGGTTCCCCTACGCCTGTCTGGCGCTTCTGCCGGGGCG
>CALRNG020000354.1:0-4519 GCA_943369495.1 Rhizobium sp. Q54 | reverse complement strand
AACGTCACCGAAAATATCCCCGACCCCACGGGCGAAATCCGCATCGCCGAAACCTACAATGACAAGACCCTGGAAAGCCGCTACCTGCGCCGCGTCGCCGGTGGCGATTTCGAACTGATGATGAAGAACAAGGTGCTGGAGGATGATGGCGGCTTCGGCATTCTGGGTTTCGATGCCTCGGGCCAGAACCTGTTCGTGGCGTCCCGGCACGAGGGTGACCGCTCCGCCGTGTACAAATATGATCTGGCCAATGACCAGATGGGCGAAAAACTGGCCAGCGACCCGCGCTTTGACGTGAATACGGCGATTATTCAGCGCGGCGCCGTGGTGGCTATCGCCTGGATGGACGACCTGCCGCGCCGGCAATGGCTGGACCCCGCCGTTCAGAAGCTTCAGGATGCGCTGGACAAGGCCCTGCCCGACAGCCGGGAGATCGTGATCGACACGGCGGCAGACGGCAATCTGATCCTGGTCGCCAGCTTCGCCCTGGACGCGCCCACCACCTACCGGATGTTCGACCGTCGGACCAAGGAGTTCTCGCTGTTCGGCGACACCTATCCCGGCATCGCACAGGAAAATGTCAGCAAGCGCCAGCCCGTGACCTACAAGGCCACCGACGGCACCGACATTCCCGGTTATCTGATCCTGCCCGTTGGCGTGGAAGCCAAGAACCTGCCTTTCATCATCATGCCCCATGGCGGCCCGTTCTCACGCGATACCGGCACCTTCGATGTGATGGTGCAGTTCCTGACCAACCGTGGTTATGGCGTGCTGCAACCCAATTTTCGCGGTTCCACCGGCTATGGCGCCGCCTTTAACGAGGCGGGTGAAAAGCAGTGGGGCGGGTTGATGCAGGATGACGTGACGGATGCCGCCAAATGGGCCATCGCCCAGGGCTATGCCGATCCCAACCGTATGTGCATCCTAGGATGGTCCTATGGCGGCTATGCGGCCCTGATGGCGGCGGTGAAGACGCCCGACCTGTTCAAATGCGCCGTGGCGACGGCACCGGTGGCCAATCTGGAACGGCTCTATGAGGAGGTGAAGTCGTCAGGCTTTGGCAACATCACGCGCGGGCTTTATTTCGGCGACAATCCCGACGCGCTGAAACCCATCTCCCCCTATCACCAGGCGGACAAGATCAAGGTGCCGATCCTGCTGGTCCATGGCGACCTGGACTATCAGGCCTCCGTCGCCCACAGCCGCGACATGCGCCGCGCCCTGGAACGGGCCGGCAAGCCGGTCGAGTATGTGGAGATCAAAGGCATGGACCATTCGCCCATCGTGACCGCCCAGATGAAGACCGTGCTGGAGGCGTGGGAGAGGTTCTTGAAGATGCATTTGGGGGGGTGAAGCTAAGCAGGCGGCAGGCCTGCATATCACCTCTTTCTTGGGTTGCCAGCCCCCGGTCCAGGCGCCACACCAAGGATGAAACTTATAAGTTTACCACCCTATAGGCTTATTTTACGCTCGCTTTCGAGACATTAGGGAATGCTGCGGAAGGGGGATGGGATGGGGCGTGGGATTGTTGGCTTTGCAGGGCTGTTGCTGTTTCTGCTGCAACCTGCCGGCGCGCAGCAGGCGCCACCCCAACATCCATGGGACATACCCATCGCTGCCTTCGCGAGCGCCCCGCAATTTGAGGATATTGATCTGTCACCCGATGGGCGGCGGATCGCCTACCGTGCGCCGCTTAAGGGCCGCATGCATCTTTTCGTACGCAATCTGCCCGTCAACAATGCCGAGCAACCTTCCGTCCTGGCGCCGTCCAATGCGGAGATCGGGGGCTTTGACTGGGTTAATAACGACCGGTTACTGCTGCGGATGGAATTCACGGAGCGCGTGCTGATCGATACCCATTTGGGGGAAATGCGCAAGCCGCTGCGGTTTTCCCGCCTGATCGCCATCGACCACGACATGTCTAATCAGGTCGCCCTGCTGCAACGTCCACCGCTGACCAGCATCTATTATATGAAGGCGACGCCGGTTCTTCAGTTTATTGATGATCGCCATATCCTGGCACTTTATCCGGCGAGCCGGTCCATCTATCCCGATATTGTCAAAGTCGATGTCTATACCGGCAAGCGTGAGCATGTTCAGGCGGTGACGCCAGGTATTCAGCAATATCTGCCCGATCCGACGGGTCAGGCGCGTGTCGCGATCGATTATGATGAGGCGACAGATAATTTCACCTACCTTCGTCGCACGGCGGAGGGCAAGTACGAGGTGATCAAGCCCCCAGGCAGCGAAGAGCGAGGGTTCGAACTGCTTGGCTTCTCCAGCGATGGACAGACGCTGTACGCGGCCTCCAGTCACGAAAGCGACCGCATGGCGGTCTATGAATTCGATCTGGAGACGGGCACGTTCGGCAAGCGCCTGTCGGAGAATGGCCCTTATGACGTCGATGGCGCCATGATGTCCCGCGGGGTGATGCGCGGATTTACCTGGACCGACGATATGGACGCCGTGCGGTGGCTTGATCCCGCTCTTCAGCGCTTGCAGGACGTTCTGGACAAGGCTGTGCCGGGCAGCCGGGAAATCATTATCGACCGGGCTGCCGATGGCCGCCTGACGCTTGTTGCATCCCTGGCCACCGACGCGCCTACCATTTATCGCCTGTTCGATAAGACCACGAACCGTTTCGATATGATCGGGGATACCTATCCCTTCATTCCTCAGGCCCTGGTGGCTCCACGACGACCGGTGACCATTCCCATGCGGGATGGAACCAGCATTTCGGGATATCTTACCTTGCCGGTTGGCGGGCTGCCTGACCGGAACCTGCCCTTTGTCGTCATGCCCCATGGCGGACCCTTCGCCCGGGATGCCGGCTCCTTCGATGTGCTGTCGCAGTTTCTGGCCAGTCGCGGCTATGGCGTCATCCAACCCAATTTCCGCGGCTCCACCGGTTATGGCCGCGCCTTCCAAGAGGCTGGCGACAAGCAGTGGAACGGGTTGATGCAGGATGATATCGCCGATTCTGCGACGTGGGTCGCCGCGCAGGGTTATGCCGATCCCCAGCGGATGTGCATTCTGGGCTGGTCCTTCGGCGGCTATTCGGCCCTGATGTCGGCGGTACGGACCCCTGAATTGTTCAAATGCGCAGTCGCCACTGCCCCTGTCTCGAATTTCGTGCGCGTCTATGATCAGGTGAAACGGGGCTTGAGCTATAGCCTGTACCAGGGCACGGACCCCAAGGCGGACGAGGCAACCCTGATCGCCATGTCACCGGCCCGCCAGGCCGAGAAGATCAAAATCCCCGTGTTGCTGATCCATGGCGAGTTGGACGTTCAGGTACCGGTCTTCCATAGCCGCGACATGAACAAGGCCCTGCAGAAGGCAGGTAAGTCCGTCGAAACAATCCTGATCGAAGATATGGACCATTCGCCCAACAGCACCGAGCAGTTGACGACGATCCTTTCCGTCTGGGAGCGGTTCCTGCAAACGCATATCGGGACGGCCCATTAGGTCTCTATCGGCCAGCCCCCGCCTATCGCGTCGTCACCGCCGCCGTCAGGGGAACCAGCTGAAATCCCTTTTCCTGCAAGGTCGGCAGCCATTGGGTCAGGGCGGCGATGGTGACGTCGTGGGGGTGGCCGATGGCGATGGCGAGGCCGTTTTTGCGGGCGATCTCCTCCACCTTGGCCAGCGATGCCGCCACACCCTGGGCCGTCATCACATGGTCCAGGAATACATCGCGCGACAGCATCGGCACCTGATAATGGGCCGACAGGGGGCCGGCGGCGGTGTTGGCGGTCGTGCGGCTGTCCAGGAACAGCAGGCCGCGGGACCCCAGCTCCGCCATCACCACGGCCATGCCGGCACGGTCGGCGGTGAAGCGGCTGCCCATATGGTTGTTGATGCCGACAAAGCCCTGGAAAGCCGAAAGGTTGGCGGCCAGACGCTGGCGCAGCGTCCCCTCATCCAGCCGGGTCAGCAGGGCACCTGGGCCGGGATCATCCCTGCCGGTGGGCTCCATGGGCATATGCACGATCAGCTCATGCCCGTTGGCGCGGGCCTTGCCCGTCTGCTGCGGCAGATCGCGGGCATAGGGCAGCCAGGCCAGGGTCAGGGGGCCGGGCAATGAGGCCACCTTTTCCGACCGGCTCCGGTCCACGCCCATATCATCGATGACGATCACGATGCGCGGATGGCCGTTGGGGGCCGGGGCCGCCACCGCGAAATGTTTCCAGGTGGGCGTGCCGTCGGGGGCGGCCACCAGCGGGGGCAGGGGGCGCGGCGGGGCGGCGGGCAGGGCCGCCACCTGTGCCGGTGCCGTGTCCGGCTTTGCGGTATTAGGGGGTGCTGTCGCCTGCGCCGGGAAACTGGGTTGGGCGTCGGGCACGGCGGGAGCCGCACCGGGGCGCGCTGGCAGGTCGGCGGTTTCGGCCGCCTCCTCATCGCTGGCATCCTCCGGCTCGTCCGCACCGCTGGCGTCCGCTTCCTCCTCCATCGGGGTCAGGGCGGGTCCGGCGGCCACGGGGTGATAGCGTTCCTGGCCCAGCAGGGCCGTCATGCC
>CALRNG020000353.1:0-4521 GCA_943369495.1 Rhizobium sp. Q54 | reverse complement strand
GGTCACGGTCCCATTGAAGGTGCCGCCCAGCCCATCGCTGATATTGACGGTCCGCTTGTTCCCGGAAAGCGCGCCATATGTCACCGACAATTGAGCGCTTTGGTTCCAGCCCTGGGTATAGGGGTTAGCGAACTCCCCGGCATCGAAATCGCCGTCGGCCACAGTCGTCAGCCCCCCGGCACCGGCATTGCGGTTATAGAGGAAGACCGCGTTGCTGGTCTGGCCGGCCAGCGCCGCAGGCTGGATCGCGATGCTGCCCTTGCTGGCCTTTGGGTCATCCCCGCCAATGACCGCGCTGTTCTGGCTGCCATTGATCTGGGACCAGACGGTACTTCCGCCGTTGGCACTGGCATATTGATTGAGAACGACGGCCCCAGCACCGAAGCCCGAGCGCGCCGCTTCCAGCCTGACAAAACTATCCTCCAGATCCTCCGTCGTTGGACGGCCAAGGGAAATGGCCCCGGTCAACGACCCCAGATCGCCGGTGATCCCGCCCGATGTTTCTGCCGCGCCCTGAATGGTCAACGCGTCAATCCCCAGACGGACGGTGCCGGCCGGGAACCGGAAACTGTTCTCCCCTTCCTGAAGGCGGACGGAACTGTCCTGCGTGTTGGCGCTGCGCTCCAGCGTCACGCCCTGATTGTTGGTGACGCTGATGCTCAGGTTGACATCGCGGGCAATGCTGGTCTTCACAACCCCGCTGGGTTCCAAAGCCTCCGCCATCATCTTGCCGTCGATCAGCAGATTGATGCGGGCACCGGAACCGAAATTGTGGCTGACCGCCAGCTTGCGTCCAGAGTCCGCCAGTTCTTTCAGTTCGGCCTGGCTGTAGGTCGTCGTCCAGCTTTCATTGCCATCCAGGATCAGCAATCTCGCGTCGCGACCGGGCTTTCCGTAAAGCTCGAACCGGATATCATCAAGGCGGCCCTGCGTCGTGCTGTTGAAGCCGCTGACAGTGAGCTGGGCCAGTCCCAAGGCCTCCTGGACACGGACCAGATCCGCTGAATCGGTTGAAATCTCACCATTGCCGCTCACGACCACGCGATAGCTGTCGGCGCCCGTAACGCTGCTCATCCCCGCTTTGTCGATGCCGGTAATGTCACCGGTATTGCGGACGCTTTTATCTGTGGCGGCAAAGCTGGGCGGGCGGGACATCAGAAGGTTCTTGCCGCCATAGGAACTGTCGGCCACGAACTTGTCGATCTGCCTCAGAATGCCGTCGAACTGCTCGGCCAGCTCACGCCGCATCTCAATCGCGGTCGGGGTATTGTCCAGCGTGGCCAGTGTCACCGTGGTCAGGCCCCGTGCCTGATCCAGCAGGCCCTTGACGGAGGCGACGCCGGCACTGGCGGCCTGTACCGTGGAGATGGCCTGTGCCATCCCGGATTTCAGCCCTTGCAGGTCGCTGGCGCGCTGCACCAGCCCGCGCGATGCAAAAAACTGCTGCGGTCCCTGAATGGCGGTGTTGATTTTCAGCCCGCTGGACAGGCGGGTAAGGGCCGTTTCGCGGTCAGCCGTAAGGGTTCGCAGCATCGATGTGGTGCTGCGCAAAGATGCCGGCAGATTGACCGACATTTGCCCCATCTTCCGTGCCCGCCTTTGGCCGACTCTTTGCCCCGCCGACATCCAACATTGCTGAAGATCGGCATTAACCTCGTGAGACTTTTTCCCACGGAGATTAACTCCATAGATTTACCTAAAAAGCATTGCTTCGTCCAGTGTCCGTCTTTGGCGGCAGAACCGTCCGAATTCGGACACTGTTCGTTTCCGAACAACCGACATCGCAAATTAACCCATTGAAAAAGAACGATTGTAGTCCTGGCATGGCCCTTGCGACTGAAGCCCATGAACGCCGGCGACGGGACCGACGGCAGATGATGGGGATTGATCATGCGTCAGGCGCAGCAGCAGTTCGAAATGATCAGCGAAGGAAAGGACCTGATGGACCGGGTCGAGGACGCAGTCCTCAGCGTCCATCCGGACCTTTGGCTGGCCGGTCTGGCGATGGCCATGCTGATCAACTGGCTGGCCTGAACGGCGCGATACAGGGTAGGGAGTGGGCATTATGGCGATGGACCGCCGGATCGAAAAGACGGGTTTCCAGAAACATAAGAAGGCCATTGCGGGTGCGGTCGTTGCTTTGCTTGTGGGGGCAGGCGGACTGTACGTGGCGTTGGGCGGCACGGGTGGGCAGACGGTACGGGTGGCAGAGGATCGCCTGATCGTGTCCAGCGTCTCGCAGGGCCAGTTTGAGGATTTCATCCCCGTGCGCGGTTCGGTGGAGCCGCTGACCAGCATCTTCCTGGACAGTGTCGAAGGTGGCCGCGTGGAGCGCCGCTTCGCGGAAGCCGGGCAGTTCGTCAAGGCGGGCCAGCCGCTGCTGGAACTGACCAACACGGATTTGCAGTTGGAGGTGATCAGCCGCGAGGCACAGGTGATCGAACAGCTGAACCAGCTGCGCACGGTCGAGCTGAACCTGGAAGTGTCCCGCCTGAACAACCGCCAGAGCCTGGTGGAGGTGGAGTATAAGCTGGTGCAGCTGAAGCGCACGCTGGATCGCCGCGCGGAGCTGATCAAGACCAAGGCCATCAGCCAGGCGCAGTATGATGAGACGCAGGACGAATACACCTATCTCCAGCGCCGCCGAGAGGTTTTGAAGGAGACGCAGACCGTCACCGACCGTCTGCGCGATGAACAGTTCGGCAAGCTGAAGGAAAGCACAGGCAAGCTTCAGGAGAACCTGGAATTCGCCCGCCGCAACCTGGACAACCTGATCGTCAAGGCGCCCGTCGATGGCCAGCTGACCTCGCTGGAAGCCGAGGTGGGCCAGAACAAGACGCGCGGCGAGCGTCTGGGCCGTATCGACCGTATGGACGGGTTCAAGGTCGTGGCCCAGGTCGATGAATTCTACCTGCCGCGTCTGGCGACCGGCCAGACGGCGGAAGCGGCTATCGGGGCTGGCACCTTCATGCTGCGCGTTGCCAAAATCTTCCCACAGGTCCGTGACGGTCAGTTCCGGGTCGAACTGGAATTCGCGGGCGAAGCGCCCAAGGACATCCGCCCCGGCCAGAGCCTGCAATTGCGGTTGAAGCTGGGCGATACAACCACGGCGCTGCTGATCCCCAACGGTGCCTTCTATCAGGACACGGGCGGGGCCTGGCTGTTCGTCGTCGGTCCCGACGGCAAATACGCCACCAAGCGCAACGTCCAGCTGGGCCGCCGCAATGCCCAGGTGATCGAGGTTAAAAGCGGCCTGGACAAGGGTGAGCGGGTGGTCACGTCGGCCTATGGCGACATGATCCGCATGGACCGCATTCAGTTGAATTGAGGTCGGTTGCCGCCAGACGGCGGCGCCCGACGCTTGAGTGAAAACGACGTCTCACAGGAAGGAACAAGGGAATGTTGAAGCTGGTCGATCTGGTCAAAGCCTACCGCACCGAGGAAGTGGAAACCACGGCGTTGAATTCCGTGAACATCCATGTCCGCGACGGCGAGTTTGTCGCCATCATGGGCCCGTCGGGCTGCGGCAAGTCCTCGTTGCTGAACATTGTCGGCATGCTGGATACGCCTAGCAGCGGTCAGTACTGGTTCAATGGAGAGGACGTGTCGAAGTATGGCGAGCGCAAGCTGGCCGATATCCGCAAGAAGAATATCGGCTTCATCTTCCAGAGCTTCAACCTGATCGACGAGCTGACCGTGTTCGAGAATGTCGAACTGGCCCTGCTGTACCACGACATCCCGGCGCGTGAACGCAAGGAGCGGGTCAAGGCGGCGCTGGACAAGGTGAATATCGGTCACCGCGAAAGCCACCTGCCGCAGCAGCTTTCCGGTGGTCAGCAGCAGCGCGTGGCCATCGCCCGTGCAGTCGTCGCCAAGCCCAAGATGCTGCTGGCGGATGAGCCGACCGGTAACCTGGACAGCGCCAATGGCGACGAGGTCATGCGCATGCTGACCGAGCTGAACGCCGAGGGCACCACCATCGTCATGGTCACCCACTCCATGCCGCATGCCCAGTACGCGACACGCATCATCAACCTGTTCGACGGACAGGTCGTGGCCGAGAACCTGCGCGCCGCCTGATGATTGCCGCCCACGGCATCCGGGGGGATCTGCCATGTTAAAGAATTATCTGATGGTTGCGCTGCGCAACCTTCTGAAACACAAGCTTTATTCAGCGATCAACGTCACGGGTCTGGCCGTGGGTCTGGCGACCTGCGTCCTGATCTTGCTGTTCGTGCGCAACGAGACGTCCTACGATCGCTTCTTCACCGACAGCGACCGCATCTATCAGGTGGCGTTCAAGGCGCAGTTGCCGGGCCGTCAGGTCGATCATTTCGCTGTTTCCATGCTGCCGCTGGCTGCCGCCATGAAGGAAGGGCTGCCGGAGGTGGAGATGACGACCCGGGTGGTGCAGAACGGCATCGTCATCAAGCAGGGCGGGGAAAGCTTCTCCGAAACCGCGCGTGCCGTCGACCCGGACTTCTTCCGGATGTTCGACTTCCAGTTCCTGCGCGGCGACCG
>CALRNG020000352.1:0-4524 GCA_943369495.1 Rhizobium sp. Q54 | reverse complement strand
AAACCGAAGCCTGGCAGGAGGCTCTCTGCCAGCGTTTAGCACCGCTGCACCAGATACGCTGCGTCACCGCCCCGTTGAGCGAGGCGAATGCTGATATGTTCGCCGATGCCGAGGTGATTTCGACCTTCATCGACAGCAAGCTGGATGCGGCGACGCTTGCGTCCTTGGGCAAATTGCAGCTGATCGCGACACGGTCGACCGGCCATGACCATATTGACCTGGATGCCTGCCGCGCGGCGGGCATTGCCGTGTGCAACGTTCCCAATTATGGCGATCCGACCGTCGCGGAATATACGTTTGCCCTGTTGCTGGCCTTGCTGCGTAAGGTGCCGGCGGCGGTGGAGCGCACGCGGCGGGGCGATTTTTCTCAAAGCTGCCTTCGCGGTTCCGATCTGGCGGGCAAGGTGATGGGTGTGGTCGGCGCCGGCCGCATCGGCCAGCGGGTGATCCGTATCGCCCGAGGGTTCGGGATGACAGTCCTGGCCTTTGACGCGCGGCCCGACAAGGGGCTGGAGGTGCAACTGGGCATGCGCTTCGTGACGTTGAACCAGTTGCTGAAACGCAGCGACGTGGTGAGCCTGCATGTCCCCGGCGGCGCTGGTACGCATGAATTGATCTCCGAGCAGAAACTGGCCCTGATGAAACCGGCGGCGGTGTTGATTAATACCGCGCGCGGCGACGTCGTGGATACTGAGGCGCTGATCAGCGCCCTGACGGAACAGCGGATCGCCGGCGCCGCGCTGGACGTGTTCAGCCAGGAAACCTGGCTGCGCGATGAGGCGGAGATTTTCCGCCCCGATACCGACCCCACCCTGTCGGGCCTGCGGATGCTGGCGGCCGACAGGGCCTTGCTGTCACTGCCCAATGTCATCGCTTCGGCCCATATCGCCTATGACACGCATGAGGCTGTGACCCGCATCCTGGACATTACCCTGGCCAACATCGCCGCCTTCGCGGCGGGGCGGCCGGAGAACCTGGTGGGGGCACCCGCCATCGCGCAATCCACGGCCCTGGTCGCGTTCATGCCGCCACCTGCGAGCCTATCCGACCATTCGGCAGGGTTCGAGGCTGCCATCGCCCCGCTGATCGACGATGTCCGCCGCCACACAGCAGCGTTTCTCGATACGCCTGACGCACCTTGCGTGCATGCCCTTCGCGGCGCGCTTCGCCGCACGCGCGCCTGCCTTCTGATGTTCAGGACCCTCCTGCCGGCAAAGGATTGCCGCTGGCTGCGCCGCGAGTTGGGCCGGTTTGCCCGCCAGTTGGGGCCGGTCCATGACCTGGACATTCTGATCGGGCGGCATTCGACGCATCCCGTGACCGGTCTTGCCGACACCGATATGGCGAACCTGGATGACGCAGCCTGGCATGCGCGGGCCGTCGCGGCGGCGATCGCCCAACGCTATACCCGCACCGCGCGCGTGACCATCATGGTCGACGGACTGGACAATTGGCAGCAGGCGCAAACCTGTGCGGCAACCGGTGAGGCGCTGTCCACCCATATGGCCGAGTGGCTGTTGTCGGCAGATGCGCGGGTGCGGAAGGTCGGCCCGCACAACGACAATCGCGGTACCAAAGCCCGCCATCGGCTGCGGCGGCGTCTGCGGACCCTGCGTGACAATGCCAAAGTGTTTCTGCGGCTCCAGGACCCCAGGACCGACGGGGCCTATGTCGCCGCACTGGATGAACTGCATGCCGTGCTGAGAGACATGAACGACGCCGCGGTCAGTGACAGGCTGGAACGCACACTGAAATCCCCCATGCAGACCGACGGCTCGGCGCGGCTGCACCGGGTGCGGTCCGACAGCCTGAAGGCGGCATGGACCCGCTTTGAGGCACTGACCCCACCATGGGCACCCGCCAGCACGGCCAGGGCTGCGTAGTTTCGACGCCGCATCGACCAGCCAACACGGGGTTGCCGCCCCGGCCCCCGGGGCACTTGGCCTCGGGGCTGTTGAACGTCCGGGCCTTGGGTGCGTCCGTCCTTACCAGGGCACGCTTCCAGCCGGATAGCCTGTGCGGGGTGATGGTCGCCACCGCCGGACGCAAAGCCAGCCCAAGGCCGCAAACGCCAGCAGCAGGGCCCCTTGCGCGACGGCGAAGGGAGGCTCGCTGCCGGTCGGGGCAAGGCTGTTCAAGGCCCCGACCTTCTGGAACGCCTGCACCACGGCCACAAAGCAATTGAGGTATAAAGCGATAATGGCCGTCACATTGTAGGTCATGGGCCAACGGCGAAGATAGGCGGCGACAGCCATGACCAGCACCGCCAGTGACCCGCCACCCACCCCCAGGGCCGGCGTGAAGGCCGTGATCGGGAACATGAATCCCGTCACGGTGGTGACGATGGTGGTGACCAGGAATATCAGGTTCAACAGCCCCAGCCACCGGCCACCAACAGCGGCCAGCAGCCAGACCAGCCCCGTGGCGATCCCGATCAGCGAGATGATGACATGCAGAAGCGTGAAAGCTTCGATCGACAATCCAAGCAGCATTTTCCCCTCCATGGGTCAGACAATGGCGGGCGGCACTCACACCGGGCGCGGATTGTTCTTCACGAAACTGGCGATCAGATCGGCGCTCAGTTCCGGATACTGGTGCTGCGGCCCGTGGCCGCTGTCGGGCCACGTGGCTACGAACAGGGTGGGCCAGAGGTCGTTCATGGCGTACCAGTTCTCCACCGGGAACATGATGTCATGGTCGCCTGACAGGGCCAGGACGGGAATGTCGGTGGAGCGGTAGAAGGCCTGATAGGCGCCATCGGGGTCTGGAAAGGGCGTCGTCGGGTCTGAACTTTCGATCACGGACTGGATCATCACGCCCGGTGGGGTGACGGCATCCACGACGATGGACCGCGACGCGATACGCGCCACCGAGGCGTCGCCCGCGGCGCGGGACCGGGCGCTATCCGGCTCAAAGAACAGGATATATTCCTCCTCCATTCCATATTCCGGCTTGAAGGCCGTCTGCAGGAAAAGCGGCTCCTGGGGCTTGACCATCAGACCGGGCGGCATGGTGCCGATGGCCAGCACATGGCTGACCTTATCGGGATGGAGTGCCGCGAAAACCTGCGCTGCGAACCCACCCAGTGACCAGCCGGCGATGACCACGCGGCCAAGGCTCAGTGCCGTCACCAGATCGTCCACGTCCCGGGCCATGTCCGCCTTAGCGTAGCTGGGCTTGCCGGTGGACAGGCCCAGGCCGGAATAATCGAAAACGGTCACGGTGAAATCGCGGGCCAGCAGGTCGAGGAACAGCGGGTCCCAGCTATCCATCGTGCCCCGGAACCGGACACAGAGGACTAAGTCGGGTCCATGACCGAAGCGGCGATAGGCCAGGCTGCGTCCATCCACCGTCACCGTGCGGTTGGGGGCGGTCAGGGCGGTATGGTTGAAGGAAAGCGTGCCCATATCCAATTCTCCTCAAATGTTCGGGCCGGCTAGGGCGGCCAGCAGGTCGGTGGTGGTCACAATGGCGTGGGCATAGGTGGGGCCGTTGATCTCGTGCGCGGCGCGCATAGCGTCGGCCCCGGCGGCGGCCGTGGCGTCACGGACCAGGGTGACGTGGTAGCCCAGCTCCGCGGCGAAGCGGCCCGTGCTTTCGATGCAGGTATTGGCGATCAGACCGATCAGGATGACGCGGTTGATGCCCTTCTGCTTTAGCAGAAAATCCAGGTTGGTATTGGCAAAGCCGCTGGAGCCCCAATGTTCGGTGGCGACCAGATCGCCCGGCTGGGGCGTGAATTCGGGAAACCATTCCCCGCCCCAGCTGCCGGCTTCAAAAACCTTGAGCTGATATCCCCCCAGGAGATAGGGGTTGGGGTGGTCCCAGCCATCCAGATCGCCGTCCTTCCAGCGATGGTGCGGGACGATGATGACGGGCAAGCCAGCGCCGCGAGAGGCGGCCACGACTTTGCGCAAATTGTTCAACAGGCCCAGTTCCGTGGCCACGGATGCGACCATCGGCCAGAGCTTGCCTTCCGGCGCCAGGAAATCATTGTAGGGATCAACGAACAGCAGCGCGGTACGCGCCCTGTTGATCGGGTCGGTCGCCGACATCGGTATATCTCCGGTGATCACTTGGCCCCGTGGATCGGGGTGTCGTTACGATGCGCCGGAAGATGGCGTTAACCAATTGTCCATGGATGTGACCCGCTCATACCTGCGTATAGGGGGTGCAGCCCGCGGGTGCGACCAGCTTCAGCGCCTCTGCCATACGCACCAGATCGGCCAGGGTCCGGGCCCCCATCTTGCGCATGGCGGCACCGCGATGGATCTTCACGGTGATCTCCGACAGGTGCAGATCGCCCGCCACCTGCTTGTTCAACCGGCCAGCAGTGACCAGGGCCATCACCTGACGTTCCCGTGGTGACAGGGTTTCGTAAAGGGAACGCAGCTGTTCCGCTGCATCCCGCTCCACCCGGCTGCTGCGGTCCTGTTCGATGGCGGCGGAGACCGCATCCAGCAGGTCCTGCTCCCGGCAGGGCTTGGGCAGGAAATCCACGGCACCAGCCTTCATGGCCCGCAC
>CALRNG020000351.1:0-4538 GCA_943369495.1 Rhizobium sp. Q54 | reverse complement strand
CCCACCGTCACCTCATAGGCACCGCCCGCGATCCGCCATTGGCGCCCGGCCTCGTCAAAGCTGGCCAGAAGGCGCGGGTCGGCCTTCAGCGTTACCATCCGCGTTTCGCCCGGCTTCAGGTCAACCTTGTCGAAGCCGATCAGGCGCTGCAGATTCAAACCAGTGGCCCCGGTCAGATAGACCTGCGGCGCATCCTTGCCGGCGACAGTGCCAGTATTGGTGACCCGGAAACTGACCGTCAGCGTATCCCCGCCCTTCACAGACAGTTTGTCATAAGCGAAGGTCGTATAGGACAGGCCGTGGCCAAACGGGAACAGCGGCTTCATGCCTAGGGCGGCGAAACGGCGATACCCGACATCGGCCCCTTCATCATAGACCACGTCGAACTGCTGCTTCTTGGGCAGGCCCCAGCCCGGCAGATCGCGGCGCGGATACTGGTCCAGGCTGGCGGGGAAAGTGATGGGCAACCGGCCCGACGGATTGACCCGGCCGGTCAGCACATCGGCAATGGACTCGCCGCCCTTCTGCCCGCTGTACCAGGCGGCAACGACGGCCCCGACCTTGTCCAGCCAGGGCATCAGGACCGGACCACCGGTCTGCAGCACCACGATGCTGTTGGGATTGGCGGCAGCCACCGCCTGGATCATCTCGTCCTGGCCCTGTGGCAGCGACAGGTCGTAGGCGTCCAGCGCTTCGGCCATCCACTGGTTGGCGAAGACAATGGCGATATCGGCCGCCTTGGCAGCGGCGGCGGCTTCCGCGGGATAGCGACCATCCGCAAAGCTGATGGTCGCGTCCGGCAGGGCCGCGCGCAGCGCCTTCAAGGGGGAGGAGGGATGGAACACCAGCCGGCCCCACATGGCCATCGGCCCGTCACCCCCTACCGGCACCACGCGGGCATTGCCACCCGTCGCCGTCACCTGCGACGAACCGGCGCCCGACAGCACGCCGGCATCCGCCTGCCCGCCGATCACCACGATCTTCTTTCCGGCACCGCCCTTGAGCGGCAGAATGCCCTTGTTGGCCAGCAGCACGATGCCTTCATCCGCCACTTTCTTGGCCACTGCCGCATGGGCGGCGGCATCGATCTGCGGCTTCACCGGCTTGCCATCAAACAGGCCAGCGGCAAACATGGAGCGCAGGATGCGGCGCGACATGTCGGACAGGCGTGCCTCCGGCACCGTGCCAGCCAGGGCCGCCTGCTTCAGCGGTTCGCCGAACCACACCTGCTGGTCCAACTGCTCGCCCGACTGCTGATCCAGGCCCTTCGCGGCATAGTCGGTGGCGTGGACCGCCCCCCAGTCCGACATGACCCAGCCCTTGTAACCCCAATCCCCCTTCAGCACGCCGTTGAGCAGATGGTCGTTGCCGCAGGAATAATCCCCATTCACAAGGTTGTAGGCGCACATGACGGAGCCGGGCTGCCCCTTCTCGATGGCGATCTGGAAGGCCAGCAGGTCGCTTTCGCGGTGAGCGGCCTCCTTGATGATGGAATTGGCGTAGAAACGACCCGTCTCCTGCCCGTTCAGGCTAAAATGCTTGACGGTGGAGATGATGTTCTGGTCCTGAATGGCCTTGATGCTTTCCCCGGCCAGGGTGCCGGCCAGCCACGGGTCCTCCCCCAGATATTCGAAATTGCGGCCATTGCGCGGATCGCGGGCCAGATTGACGCCGCCGGCCAGCAGCACGTTGAAGCCCCGCGCCGCCGCCTCCCGCGCGATCATGGCCCCGCCTTCATAGGCAAGCCTGGGATTGAAGCTGGCGGCAAGCGCGAGGCTGGCCGGCAGGGCCGTGGCGGTATCGCCGGGCCGCACCTCACCCGGATTGGTGATGCCCAGGCTGGCATCGGTTTCCTTCAATGCCGGGATGCCCAGGCGCGGCACACCGGGGATGAAGCCTGCCCCCCCCACTGATCCGGCCGGAATGGGCGGACCACCGGGAAAACTCAGCGCCATCGGTCCATGCAGCAATCCGATCCGTTCATCCAGCGTCAGTTCGGCATCCAGCAGCCGGGCCCGTTCATCGGGCGACAGTGACGGATTGCGCCAGCCCTCCCCCGCCGCCAGCGCGACAGCGGAACAGGAAAGGCTGGCCACGCACAGGCCAGCGGCCAGGAACGGCATCGATACCCGGTTCTTCGACATGAATGTCCCTCTTGCAGGAATATCGGCAAAGCCAATCACTCGGCGGTTAAAGTTTCCCCAAGCCTGCCATGGAAAGAAACTGTCGTCAGAAGGACGGCGCGGGCTGTCCACCACGCGGTCAGGTGACTAATCGATAGTTTCTGCACAAATTTGTCGCAGGAATCGGACAGAACAGATCAGAATTCCATTTATCGCCACACAGCGGATAAAGGCGCGATTGCCCCTGCCACAGTCCGTTTCCTTGCCCACAATTACCTCCCAGAACAACAACGCCGGCCAAGGCGGCCCTGACGGAACCTGGGAGTTACGGGATATGCAGATTGAGAACATTGTGCCGGCACAGGAAACTGTCCGCGCATGGCTGAAAAAGCCCCGCCATCAGCTGCTGATCGGCGGGCAATGGGTGGACCCGGCGGCAGGCCGGACGCTGCCCACCCTCAACCCCGCGACCGGAGAGGTGCTGGCCGAGATCGCCGCCGCCGATGCCGGTGACGTGGACCGCGCCGTCGCGGCGGCACGCAAGGCGTTTGATGATGGCGCATGGCGGTCGATGACGCCGGCCCTGCGCGCGCGCCTGCTGTGGCGCATCGCCGACCTGATCGATGCCCATATTGATGAATTGTCGGAACTGGAAACGCTGGACCAGGGCAAGGCGCTGCATGTCGGGCGCTGGGCCGAAATCCCCATGGCAGCCGAACAGTTCCGGTTCTTCGCCGGCCTGTGTACCAAGGTGACGGGCGACACGATCCCGTCCAGCATCAATTACCAGCCGGCGGGCAAGCGGGTCGCGGCCTTTACCACCAAGGAACCGGTGGGCGTGGTGGCCGCCATCACGCCGTGGAATTCGCCCCTGATCATGCATGCCATGAAGCTGGCCCCGGCGCTGGCCGCCGGGTGTACGGTTGTGCTGAAACCGGCGGAGGAAACGTCGCTGACGGCGCTGCGTCTGGCCGAACTGCTGGTGGAAGCGGGTGTGCCGGCGGGCGTGGTGAATGTCGTGACCGGTCTGGGTTCCGTCGTGGGGGCGGCCCTTGCCGCACACGCCCAAGTGGACAAGGTGGCCTTCACCGGGTCCACCCAGACGGGCCGCGCCATCCTGGACGGCGCGAAGGGTAATCTGAAGAAGGTGACCTTGGAACTGGGCGGCAAGTCGCCCGTCGTCATCATGGCAGACGCGGATCTGGACGCCGCCATCGCTGGTGCCGCCAACGCCATCTTCTTCAATGGCGGACAGGTCTGTGTGGCCGGGTCCCGCCTTTATGCCCACCGGTCGATCTTCGACAAGGTGGTGGCCGGCGTGGCGAAGATCGCGCGCAGCATCCGCCTGGGCCATGGCCTGTCGCCGGACACACAGATGGGACCGCTGGTCAGCAAGCGGCAGGCCGACCGGGTGAAGGCCTATATTGATCAGGCCGTCGCCGATGGCGCCACGCTGGTGACCGGCGGCGGGCAGAAGGGGCCGGCCGGCACCTTTATCGAGCCGACCGTGATCACCAACGCCAATCCCAAATCCGCCATCGTCTGTGAGGAAGTGTTCGGCCCCGTGGTCGTCGCCGCCCCGTTCGACGATGTGGCGGAGGTTGTGGCAGCCGCCAATGACACCGAATTCGGCCTGGCCGCCAGTGTCTGGACCCAGGATCTGTCGGCGGCGCACCGCCTGTCATCCGACATCCGCGCCGGCACGGTCTGGGTGAACTGCCATTCCTTCTGGGACGTGGCGCTGCCCATCGGCGGGTTCAAACAGTCAGGCTGGGGCCGCGAAAGCGGTGCCGGGGCCATCGAAAATTACTTGGAAATCAAAACCGTGTGCATGGTCCTGTGACCTGCCGGTATTGTGACCTTTCGACCAAGGATAGACATCTGATGTTTGCAAACCGCAAGACCGGCCGTTCCCTTCTGCTGGCCACCACCATCGCCGCCACTGCTCTGCCCGTCCTGGCGCAGGGCGACACTCTGATCCTGGATGAGATCATCGTCACGGCGCAGCGCCGCGAGACCTCGCTTCAGACCACGCCTGTCGCCGTCACGGCCCTGACCGCCGACGCATTGGCCGAACAGAATGTCAGCAGTGCTGAAGATCTGTCCGCCGTTGTCCCCAGCCTGATCATGCTGCCCGTCACGGCCAGCCGGTCCACCCTGCAGGTGGGCCTGCGCGGCGGCACGGAACAGTCGGGCGGGCTTGTGACCTCCGAATCTGCCGTCGCCTTTTATGTTGATGATGTCTATCGCGGACGTCTGGCCGGGTCGAACATGGAACTGGCCGATATTCAGCAGGTCGAGGTGCTGCGCGGGCCGCAGGGCACGCTTTATGGCCGCAACTCCTTCTCCGGTGCCATCAAGATCGTCACCCGCACGCCGGGTGAGGATGAATGGGCGGACGTGCAGGGCGGCATC
>CALRNG020000350.1:0-4539 GCA_943369495.1 Rhizobium sp. Q54 | reverse complement strand
TTTTGGATGAGCGGGCGGTTGGACAACAGGGTGACCAACGGCGCGGATGCCGGGCAAAGGCCGGAAGGCTGGAGCGATCAATCCTACTACCTGCCCATGCGCGATGGGGTGCGGCTGGCGCTCAGTCTTTATTTCCCCAACGGCACGCCGCCGGTGGAAAAGTCACCGGTCCTGCTGGTGCAGACCCGCTATGGGCGGGCGGGCGTCTATCTCTCCAACCCTGATTATGCGCGCTGGCGAAAGGCGGGCTACATCGTCGCCATCATCGACACGCGCGGGTCCACCGCGTCATTCGGCGCGCGCCATGTGGATATCGGACCGGAAGAACAGGCCGACATGCCGGCGATCATCGCGCATCTGGCCAGTCAGCCCTGGTCCAGTGGCGAGGTCTTCAGCCATGGCGTCTCCTACATGGCCGACACGGCAGACTGGTCAACAGCCTGCGCCGCCCCAGCCCTGAAGGGCGCCCTGCCCCGTCAGACCGATTTCGACGCCTATCTGCATCTGTTCATGCCGGGCGGCGTGTCCAATGACTGGTTCCTGACGGAATGGGGTGGCTTCACCCAGCGTATCGACACGGGCCGCGCCGGGCGGGAGGATGTCGACTGCGTGGCGCGGCCCGCCGACTGCCCCAAACTGTTCCCCGCCTTGCAGCCTGTCGATGGCGACGAGGATTACCGGTTGATGCGCCAGGCGGTAACGGGGCGGGAACGCTGGGCACCCGGCGATTACAGGGATGCGACCTTCCGCGATGATCCGGGGCTGAACGGCCACAGCCTGTTCAACTCCTCCCCCGCCTCGGCCTTGGCCGCCATCCGGGCACAGCGCAAGCCCGTGCAATATTGGGGCTCCTGGGTCGATGGCGGCACGGCGGAGGCGGCGCTGGCCCGCTTCCGCTCCGCCCCTGACGTACCGATGGAGGTGTGGATCACCGCCAACAGCCATCAGCATGATGTCGGCGCCGATCCCTTCTTTCCCGACCACCGCGCCCCCCTGCCCGATGTTGAGGCACAGTTCGCCCGCAATCTGACCTTCACGGAAAACATCCGGCATGGCGCGCCATCGCCGCGCGTCATTCATTACTACGTGATGGGTGCGCGCCGGTTCCGCGATACGGATGTCTGGCCGCCTGCCGGCACGCGGGTGCATTCCTTCGCCCTGGCCCCCGGCAACACCCTGTCCACGGGGTTGGCAGCGGCGGGCAGCCTCACCCACAGAGTGGATTTCACGGCCACAACCGGCGATGCCACCCGCTGGTCAACGCAGTTCGGCACCCCGCCCGCCTATCCCGACCGGCGGGTGGAGGATGCAAAGCTGCTGACTTTCGACAGTCCGGCCTTCACGATGGACATGGAACTGGCGGGCACACCGACCCTGACGCTGCACGCCAGCAGCGCGACCGAAGACCCGGCCTTCTTCGCCTATCTGGAAGATGTGGCCCCCGATGGCCGCGTCACCTACCTGACCGAAGGCATGCTGCGCGCCCTCCACCGCAGGCCGGCCGATCCAGCCACCCTGCCCTATGACCAGGGTCCCGCCCCCCATTCCTTCCGCCGGGCCGACGCCATGCCGGTGACACCGGGGGCGGTGATGGAGGTCCGTTTCGCCCTGTTCCCCGTGGCGGCCCTGCTGAAGCGGGGGCACCGGCTGCGCCTGGCCATCACGGGCGGCGATGCCAAGGTCTTCCGGCGTCATTCGCAAGGGCGGGAAGAGGTCTTCACCATCCTGACCGGCCCTGACAGCAACAGCCGGGTTGAGGTCGATCTGCGTCCCTGGCGGGATGACACTGATCTGTCGGCAGGCGGGGGTTGATCGACAACGCCGATTCAGCCCCACCGCACCGCCGCGGCGATGGCTGTGCCGCAGGCGACTGTATCGGCTGGTCCACCCAGATCGCGGGTACGCAGGTTCGGCGCCGATGTCAGGTGTTTCTTCTCCCGCCTTTGGGCCAGGTCGAAGGCATATTTCAGGATACGGTCGGTGCCGATGCGGGTCATCACGGTCTCCTGCATCACCACTTCGCGCTCCGTGCCGGGGAAGATGCGGCCACCGATGGATGAATATTCACCCTCCCTATTCTCCCGCACGACATAGAAATCAATGTCGCCGGGCTGGCGTCCGGCCAGGGGGCTGGGCACGCCGGGCATCAGGCGCACGGGGCGCAGATTGGCATACTGGTCGAACTCAAAACGCACGCCATAGCGTTGCGTGACAGCCTCCAGCACGCGCAGCCCCTCGGGCACCACCTCCATGCCGATGCCGTCACCAGGGATCACGGCGATGTGATGGACGGGTTGATTGCACATGACGCTAACGGGGTAGGAAAAAGGCTTTCGCGTCGCGAGGACGTGGGGATTTTCGGCAAGATTAGGAAAATTCGAAGCAAGATACTGGTGGTATCTTGCGAGGATTTGACGCGAGATTGCCGAAAACAACCCGACCGCCGCAGCGAAATGGTTTTTCCGCACCCTGCTCATCCTCACTCGATCAGGATCGCCCTGAAATCATTGACATTGGTGCGGGTGGGACCCGTGAACAGCAGGGTCCCCATGGAATGGAAGAAGCCATAGCCGTCATTGTCGTCCAGAAGCCGGCGCGGAATGATCCCGGCCTGCGCAGCGCGGGACAGGATGTCGGGGCCGATCCAGGCACCGGCATTGTCTTCCGACCCGTCGATGCCGTCCGTATCGGCGGCCAGCGCATGCACGCTCGGATGCCCGTTCAGTTCGATGGCCAGCGCCAGCAGGAACTCGGCATTGCGCCCGCCCCGTCCTTTGCCACGCACCGTGACGCTGGTCTCCCCACCCGACAGAAGCAGACAGGGACGCTGTGCCGGGAGGGTACCGCTGGTGACCTTGCGCACGATGTCGGCGTGCCAGGCCGCAACCTCGCGCGCCTCCCCCTCAATGTCGCTGCCCAGGATCAGCGGGGCGATACCCATGCCGCGCGCCAGTTCCGCCGCCGCTTCGATGGCGGCCGCCGGTGTGGCGATGATTGTCGCCTTGCCGGTCGACAGGCCGGCCAGGGATTTCGGCGTCTCGCTGGCGGGATCGGACAACCAGGTCGTGACGGCGGCGGGAGCCTCGATGCCATATCGGGCCAGCACGGCCAGCGCCTCTTCGCGTGTGCTGGCATCCGGTAGGGTGGGGCCGGACGCGATGGTGGCCGGGTCATCGCCGGGCACGTCGGAGATCATCAGGGTGACGATGGGGGCCGGGGCCGCCATGCGCGCCAGACGCCCACCCTTCACTGCCGACAGATGCTTGCGCACGCAATTCATCTCGGTGATGGTCGCCCCGCTTTTCAGCAGGGCACGGCCCACCTGCTGCTTGTCGGCCAGCGTCAGGCCCGGCGCCGGCACCGCCAGCAGGGCCGATCCCCCACCCGACATCAGGCACAAGACCAGATCATCCGCCGTCAACCCGCGCAGCAGGTCCAGCATCCGGACCGTGGCCTGGATGCCTGCATCATCGGTCACCGGATGGGCCGCCTCCACCACCTCTACCCGCTGGCACGGGGCGCCATGGCCATAGCGCGTGATGACCAGCCCCGACAGCGGCCCCGACCAGTGCCGTTCCACGGCGGCGGCCATGGCCGCTGCGGCCTTGCCGGCACCCACCACCAGGGTCCGCCCCCTGGGCGGTGGTGGCAGGTGTGGCGGCAGGCACAGGTCGGGAGAGGCGGCATTGACCGCTGCCTGGAACAGGGCACGCAGCACCGTTTTTGGTTCTGAAGCCGGACCCATGCGCTCACATCCGCCAGATGACCGTGGCACCAAAGGTGCGCGGTGGGTTGTAGGACCCGAAATTGGCCCCCAGGAACACGGACTGATACTAACGGTCAAAATTCTTGACCGTTAGTATCCGCGCCGACTGGCGCGGCGGCGGCCCATGCCGCCGAAGCTTGAAATGCCGATGAGTCGGCATTTCAAGCCGCTGGTACGGCGGCGACTGCCGCCGCGCCGCACATGCGGCGTAGCCAAGCCAGCGGATGCTGGCGCCGGCGCTTGAGGGGCAGGAAAGAGTGACCAAAGGTCAAGATTTCATGCCGCTGGTATGAGACGATGGACAGGTTGGGCGGGGTCCGCTTGGTCTGCAAATCCGTGTATTTCATCACGAACAGGGTGTTGTTCCAGATCAGCCGCCCGTTCAGGAAACGGCTTTTCTGGTCCACCTCATACTGGGTGGCGAATTCCGGCTCAAACCCGTCGGCGGCGTCGACAGCCGATGAGGGCGTATCCTGGAAACCGCCGCTTTTGACGCCACGCGACAGCATGGCACAGAGCTGATGATCACGGTCCCGCTTGTACCGCGCGCCACCGCGCCAGGTCCAGGCAACATTGCTGTCCTCGTCATTGCCATCCGCGATGTTCAGGCGGTTGGAAGGCGGGTGCCGTTACCTTGTGATCAGCCTGGGGCCTGCAGGTCGGCCATGCCCTCAAATTCCCCCATCAAATCGGCGGGCGGATTGGCCAGAAAGACGGTCCGGTACCAGAGGATCGACAGGAAGCGGGCGATGCGATCCGGGTCAAGCCCCCCT
>CALRNG020000349.1:0-4546 GCA_943369495.1 Rhizobium sp. Q54 | reverse complement strand
CAGCGACCTGACAACCGCCGATGGCCTGCCCAACGACACGATCAGCGCCGTTGCCCAGGACAAGGCCGGCCTGATCTGGATCGGCACCTTCGCGGGCCTGGCCCGGTATGACGGGTACCGCCTGCGCCAATGGGAAAGCGCGCCCGACGATCCCGACCGCCTGCCGGAGATTTATGTCCGTGCCCTGCTGCCCCTGTCGGACGGGGGCATGCTGATCGGCATGGGGGCGGCAGGTCTGGTCCGCTATGATCCCACGACCGACCGGTTCCGGCGGATCAGCCCACAGGACGGGCCGGGATCACGGATCTATGCCGTCATGCCAGCATTGGATGGCGGGCGCGATGCCGCCTGGATCGCCGCCGATGACGGGCTGTTCCTGTGGCGGGCCGCCGATGATGCCCTGCGCCCGGTGCCGCTGGTGGATGCCGGTGGCCGTCCCTTGAACCCCAAGCTGTTCAGCGTTCTGGAAGAACCCAATGGCGACCTCTGGGTCGGCGGCATGGGCGGCCTGATGCGCCGGCGCGCGGGGGAGCCGCACTTCACCCCTGTCAGGGCCGACGGCCCCGCCGCCGACACGGTCAATGTGGAGGTCTGGGCCATCCATCGCGACCGGGAGGGGCGGTTATGGGTCGGGTCTGGGGATGCGGGGGTCGCCTATCTGATGCCGGACGGCAGCGCCCACGCGGTGGCGGGTCTGACGGGGGCGAACGGGCTGGCCGGGCGGCGCACCATCCGGTCAATCATGGAGGTGCCCGGCAAGGGCCTGTGGATCGCCACCGACGGCGCCGGCCTGATCATCCTGGACCCGGCAAGCGGCCGGTTGCGGCAGGTGCGCCATGATCCCGTGTTGTCGGGCAGCCTGAATGGCGACCGGCTGCGCAGTATCATGCTGGACCGGACGGGCAATGTCTGGCTGTCCACGGACCAGGGGGTTGAACGCTACGACCCGCATGCCAGCCGGATGCGCGTGGTACCGGCCACGCCCCTGTCCCCCATGGCCCTGTCCAATCCAGAGGTCTATGTCGCCCATACCGATGCTTGGTCACGGGTGTGGCTGGGTCTGGCCAATGGCGATGTCGATGTGCTGGATCTGGCCAGCAACCATATCGACCGGTTACGCCTGCCCCCGCCCAACAATGGCCGCGACGTGCGCGCCCTGGTGCCGCTGCCCGACGGGCGGCTGTTGGCCGCCGCGCGCGGCGTGGCCGCGATCGACCCTGTTACCAGGACGATCACGCCGTCGGCCATTCCCTGTCTGGAGGGGCAGATCATCAATGTGATGATCGCGCGCGGGCAGCAGGTGATCGCCGGCAGTTTCGACGGGCTGACCCTGTTCAACAGCGCGGACGGGACCTGTCAACGGTTCCGGCATAAGGCGGGCGACCCGGCAAGCCTGCCCAACGACAATGTCCGCTCCCTGACCGTCCTGGCGGACGGAAGGCTGGTGGCGGGGACAGCGGGCGGGCTGGCCGTGGCGGATGGGAAGGGTGGCTTCCGCACCCATCGCCCCGATCCCGCCGATCCCGACAGCCTGCCCCATTCCTATGTCACGGGCTTGTCCGAGGACCGGCACGGGCGCCTGTGGCTGTCCACGGCGGGTGGCGGGCTGGTGGTGGCGGATGTGGAGGATCTGGGCACCAAGCCCCGGTTTCGCGCCATACGCCGCCGCAACGGCCTGCCGCATGACAATATCGGCGGACTGGCCATTGATGCAAAGGGCCGCGTCTGGTTCACCACCCCGTCACGGGTTGGCATGCTGGACCCGCAGACGGGTCGCTTCACCCTGTTCGGGGAACGCGACGGGGCCAGTCTGAAATTCTATGTCATCCGCGACATCGCACCGGGACCGGGTGGGCAGATGCTGATCGGCGGCCTGGGCGGGCTTGCTATCCTGGAGCCCGACGACGATGCCGGTCCGGCACCGCCTGCCATCCTTCGCGTGACGGCCATGAAGGTCAACCATCAGTCCCTGCCGCCGGCACGATTGCCGGAAACGGGCCGCATTCTGCCGCTGGAGGCGGGTCAGCGCAACCTGTCGCTGGCCTTCTCCCTGCTGGATTACCGGGCACCGGGCGACCTGCGATACCGTCACAGGCTGGATGGTTTCGATCAGGATTGGCTGGACAGCGGCACAAGGGCGCCGGAGGCCAGTTACACCAACCTGCCGGCCGGTGACTATACCCTGCGGGTCGAGGCCTCCCAGGCCGGGCAGGATACGCCGCTGGCGACGCTGACCCTGCCCATCTCCATCACGCCGCATTGGTATGAAACGCTGTGGGCGCGGCTTGGCATGGGCCTGCTGGCCGTGCTGGCGGTTTTCGGGATTGTGCAGGCCCGCACGGGCGCCCTGCACCGCCAGCGTGGCCGGCTGGAGGCGGAGATTGCGGAGCGGACGCGCGATCTGGTGGCCGCCAATGCGCGGCTGGACATGCTGGCCAGCACCGACCCGCTGACCGGCCTTCTCAATCGCCGCCGCTTTATGGAGCTGGCGGTCGCCGAACATCTGCGCGCTGGGCGGCATCAGCGGCCCTTGTCGCTGCTGCTGGTCGATCTGGATCATTTCAAGCGGGTGAACGATCAGTACGGGCACCGCATGGGCGATGCCGTTCTGCGCACCGCCGCCGCCATCCTGTCGGGCGCCATCCGGGGGTCCGATCTGGCGGCACGTTTCGGGGGAGAGGAGCTGATCCTGCTTCTGCCGGAAACGGATCTGACCGGGGCGGCGGGTATGGCCGAACGCCTGCGCCAGGGCTTCGCCGCCGCCGTGACCAGCCTGGACGGCAGTGACGTGCGGGTGACGGCCAGCCTGGGCGTGGCCGCCTGGCGGGGGCCTGGCGAAAGCCTGGACGCTTTGATCCATCGCGCCGATCAGGCGCTGTACGCCGCCAAACATGCGGGCCGTGACAAGGTCATGGTGGCTGCGGGCGGGCAGCCGGGCTGACTCCTGGGCTGTTAGAGCGGCTTTCGGTTAACCGAGAGCCACGCCGGCGATTGAGGAAACCGAAAGACACCACCGCAGCCCCCCCATGACATGGAAACGTCACACCGGTCTGGACAGCGACCTTCCCTACCGTCATGTTGCGGGCGCACATTCCGGTCTACCGACCTTCTGTACATGCGGGGCGCACCATGCTGAAGGACCTGATCGAAGGGTTCCGGGAATTCCGGCGCACGAATTTCAAGCAGCAGCGGGGCCTGTTCCGCACACTCGCCTGGGCCGGCCAGAAGCCGAAGGCCGCCCTGATCACCTGCTGTGACAGCCGTGTCGATCCGACCCTGATTTTCGCGGCCCAGCCGGGTGACCTTTTCGTTGTTCGAAACGTCGCCAATCTCGTCCCGCCCTACAAGCCGAACCAGGATTACCACGGCACCTCGGCCGCCCTTGAATTCGCGGTGCGTGAATTGGGCGTGCAGCTGCTGGTGGTCATGGGCCACAGCCAGTGCGGTGGCGTCGCTGCCCTGCCCAAGGACCGCAGCGATCAGAAGTCGGACTTCGTTGATCATTGGATGTCGATTGCCGAGCCGGCCCTGACCAAGCTGCGCGAAGGACAGCCGGCGGGGACCGAAACCGACCTGCCGGAGCTGGAGCGTGCCGTGGTCCGCCTGTCGCTGGACAATCTGCGCACCTTCCCCTGGATCGCCGAGGCCGAGCGTGAAGGCCGCCTGTTGCTGTGCGGCATGCTGTTCGATGTGGCTGATGCCGAACTGCATGTGCTGGACAACGCCACGGGTCAGTTCCAACCGGTTTCGCCGCCGCGCCCGCGTTTCCACGCCGCCCTGTCGGCCAGCACCACTGCCGCCGTCGATGGCCGCGTGGAAATGACCGCTTCTCCTACATAATCCGGCCATGATCGGCGGCTAGAACTTATCCATGCGCAAGATCATCCTGGGCCTTCTGGCCGCCGCCGCCCTTTCGCTTCCCGTTGCTGCCGCCCCGACCAAGGGCAAGGCGCCGCCCCCGCCGGCTTTGTCGGCAGAGGAACAGGCCCGGCTGCCGGCGGTGGAGGCCTATCTCAACGATATCCGCAGCCTGAAATCGCAATTCATCCAGTCCAGCGACGATGGCGCCGCGATGGCGACGGGCACGTTCCAGCTGCTGCGCCCCGGCCGCATGCGCATCGAATACACTGAGAACGGCAATTACATCGTGGCCGATGGACGCTTCGTCTATTTCTGGGATGCGGAGGTCAAGGAGCAGCAGAATGCCCCCATCGGCAGCACGCTGGCCGATTTCCTGCTGCGCGACAATATCCGCCTGTCCGGCGACGTCACGGTAACCCGCATGGGACAGGAGGGTGGCGTGCTGGAGCTGACCCTGGTCCAGACCAAGGAACCCGGCCAGGGCAGCCTGACCCTGGTCTTTGAGGAAAAGCCGTTCAGCCTTCGCAAATGGCGGGTGCTGGATGCCCAGGGCCGGACCACCGAAGTGGCCTTGCAGAACCCGCAATTCGGCGTCAGCCTGGATACTGAACAGTTCTATTTCCGCGAATCCGGTCGCCGCCGGGAACGGGATTAAGCTACGGAGCCTATTTCATGAGCCGTTCCG